>JAHJRK010000138.1 GCA_018830925.1 Pseudomonadota bacterium | reverse complement strand
TATTATAAGAGAGAAGAATCTTAACAGGGTCGTAGTGGCGGCATGCACACCCAAAACCCATGAAGGAATTTTCATGGACACCCTTGAGGCATGCGGCCTTAATAAATATCTTTTTGAGATGGCAAACATCCGTAACCAGGACTCATGGACCCATTCCAATGATCCTATCAGGGCAACTGAAAAAGCAAAAGACCTGGTTAAAATGGCGATTGCAAGAGCCGCAACTCTCAACCCGCTTCATGAAAAGAGGATACCGGTCAATAAGAGGGCTCTTGTCATCGGAGGAGGCGTGGCGGGTATGAACGCTGCCCTGGGCCTTGCAGATCAGGGTTTTGAAACTGTCCTTATCGAAAAAGAGCCTCAGCTTGGAGGCATGGCTAACCGGCTGACGGCAATTATCGAGGGGGAAAAAATAGGCCCTTATCTTTCCGACCTGATAAAAAGAGTATCCGGTCATCCCAAAATACAGGTGTTGACACAGTCTCTGATAGTCGGTTTCTCCGGATTCAAGGGAAATTTTACCACGGAGGTAATCGTCGGCCCCGGCATGTATGAGAGAAAGATCGATCATGGTGTTGTAATCCTTGCAACCGGAGCGAACGAATATACTCCCATCGAATATTTGTACGGGCAGGACTCAAGGGTAATGACGCAGGTTGAGCTGGCGCAGAAGCTTGAAAAGGAAGGCGCTTCCGGCCTTGAAAGCGTGGTTATGATTCAGTGCATCGGGTCCAGAAACGAGGGGAATCCGAACTGCTCGAGGATATGCTGCCAGAGCGCAATCAAAAATGCGCTTCATATAAAAGAGCTTAATCCTGACGCCAATATTTACATTCTTTACAGGGATATCAGGATGTACGGGCTTCTTGAGGATTATTACACCGAAGCAAGGCGAAAGGGCATATTCTTCTTCCGTTACACGCCGGACGATATGCCTGTGGCCGAATCAACCGATGACGGACTTATGGTAACTTTCAGGGATCATGTTCTGGGACGGCGTTTAAAAGTTCCTGCCGATATTCTCGGTTTAAGCGCAGGTATGAGACCGACGGATACGACCGAACTTTCTTCCATCGTCAAACTGGCGCTGAATGCTGAAGGCTATTTCATGGAGGCGCATGTAAAGCTGAGACCCGTCGATATGGCAACGGACGGAATTTTTGTCTGCGGAACGGCCCACAGCCCGAAACTCCTGACGGAAGCTATCCCACAGGCTCTGGCTGCCGCTTCGCGCGCAACAACATTTCTTTCACAGGATTACCTGACCCTTTCCGCTGTTACCGCCCGTGTGGAAGCGGAAAAGTGCGCATCCTGCCTTATATGCGTAAGGTCATGCCCTTATAGTGTTCCTCGGATCAATGAAGATGGCGTTAGTGAGATAGATATCGCCCTTTGTCATGGGTGCGGCGTATGTGCTGCAGAATGCCCGGCAAAGGCTATTGAACTGAACTGGTATGAAGATGATCAGATACTGAGCAAGATTGAAGCCTTGCTGGAGGGGGTTATATGAACCGGGATTTTGAACCTGTAATCATTGCTTTCTGCTGCAACTACTGAGGCTATACTGCTGCGGACCTGGCAGGTTCCATGCGATTGAACTATCCGACAAATATTAAAATTATAAGGGTTCCGTGCACCGGCAAAGTGGACATCCTTCATATCCTGCGGGCATTTGAAAAAGGGGCTGACGGAGTGTACGCGGTCGGGTGCATGGAAGGAGAATGCCACTATAACAGCGGAAACTTAAGGGCAAGGAAGAGAATCGAACAGGCGAAAAAGATTCTTGATACGATTGGAGTAGGGGGAGAAAGGGTTCAGATGAGAAACCTCTCTTCAGCTGAAGGGCCCAGGTTTGCCCAGTATGCATGTGAAATGGATGAACTGATAAGGAAGCTCGGCCCCAACCCGGTAAAACTGGCCGCTAAGAAAAAAGCGGCTTGAGGGCAGTTACTATAAAATCATAAAACCGGAGAGTTTTAATATTTAAGCCGTTGCAACAAAATAACTGTAACGTTGGAATTTCGTGACCGGCATAAGGAGCCGTAACGAAATGCTCAAAAATTAATGGTTATTTCGTAACGGCTCCTAACCCCGATAAACGGGACTTTTTTCAGTACCCCCTTGAGGGGTATAAGTGCGTTAACGAAACTATTTTCTGCCGCTCTTTTCAGTACCCCCTTGAGGGGTAGGAAAACGCAGAAAGTAGTTTCTAACTTACTAAAGGGAAAGAGAGGTCGCGACATATGATTGTAGCCGATAAAAAGCCGATAGAGGAGATAATTAAGGAGATCGAGAGTTACAGTAGAGTTCTGGTACTGGGCTGCAACGAATGCGTTACAGTCTGCGAGGCCGGCGGAAAAAAAGAAGTAGGAATTCTGGCCTCCGCGCTACGGATGTATTTTTTGAATCAGGGAAAGGATGTAAAAATTGATGAGGTTACACTGGAGCGTCAGTGCGATCACGAATACCTCGAAGAGATACGGGACAGGGTCGATAAATATGATGCGGTTCTTTCCCTGGCATGCGGTGTGGGGGTTCAGTTCATGGCTGAAAAATACCAAACCCTGCCGGTATATCCCGGAGTCAATACCTGTTTTCTTGGTGTTACCGAAAAGCGCGGATTGTGGACGGAAAGATGTCAGGCCTGCGGTAAGTGTATTCTTGCAAAAACCGCAGGAATATGTCCTGTTTCAAGATGCGCAAAGAGGATTTTAAACGGCCCGTGCGGAGGTTCCACGAATGGCAAGTGCGAGATAAGCAAGGAAGTCGATTGTGCCTGGCAGCTTATTGTCGACCGGTTAAAAGCTCTCGGCAAAATGGATGATTATGAAAATATTATACCTTTGAAGGACTGGTCTACCGACAGGGCGGGAGGACCCCGAAAAGTTGCAAGGGAGGATGTGCAGTTATGAATTGCAAAACACCGAGTAAACTGGAGAAAATTCTTGCCGCAGGTCAT
>JAHJRK010000137.1 GCA_018830925.1 Pseudomonadota bacterium | reverse complement strand
GAGAAAATTCTTGAAAATATTCACAATTTGGATACCTATGAGAAAGAATCAGGGTTCTGGGGAAAACAGGTCAAAACTTCACTGGGAAACACACTTCGAACCTTATCCCCGGTAATCATTTTAGATGAAGGCCATAAAGCCTATAGCGAGGGAGCTCAAAATACACTGCGCGGATTCAATCCCAGCATCATTATTGAGTTGTCGGCCACGCCTTCAAAAGAGAGCAATATCCTGGTTGATATATCCGGCCGGGAGCTACATCGCGAGGAGATGATCAAGCTTGATCTTCATGTGATCAACAAGGTGAGTCCGGATTGGAAAGATACTTTGCTGGCAGGGGTTAACAAGAGAAATATTCTGGAGCATAAGGCACAGGAGTATGAAGCTAATACCGGCGTCAATATCCGACCCATCTGTCTGATTCAGGTTGAGAGGACGGGAAAAGAACAGAGGGGAACTCGCTTTATCCATTCTGAAGATGTTCGAGAACAACTCATCAAGACAATAGGGATTCTTGCTGAAGAAGTGGCCGTTAAGACAAGCGAAAAGGATGAGCTTAAAGAGATTGATGACATCGGCGGGTTAATGGGGCGGGATTGTAAAATTCGTTATATCATTACGAAACAGGCTCTGCAGGAGGGCTGGGATTGTGCCTTTGCTTATGTATTGGTTGTTCTGACAAATCCTGCTTCAAAGAATGCCCTGACACAACTGGTAGGACGCATTCTCCGGCAGCCCGGAGCGCGCAAAACCAAAGTCAGAGAACTTGATGAGAGCTACGTGTTTTGTTTTAAGCAGAATGCCAATAAACTGCTGGCAAGTATAAGAGATGGTTTCAGCCGTGAAGGACTTGGCGATTTGCAAGGTCAAGTTGTCTCGGAATCAGATGAACCCGGAGGGGATAGAGAACAGCCTGAACGAATTATAAGGATCCGGGACCGCTTCAAAAAGGCAGCAAACAGCACCCTGTTGCCGGTCTTTATGGTAAGGCATAACAGGACATGGAAACCCGTCAATTATGAAATGGACATTGCGGCAAAGATACCATGGGATAGCATAGATCTTGATCCGGTTTATTCGCTTGCTCTATCCATGTCTGAAGAAAAGGACATGGAGCATATTGCGACTCTTTCAGATGACATAAAGAAAGTAATCGAGGAGCGAGGGGCTATACAACTGAAGGAAGGCGGCATTCGAATCGATCCGGTATTTATGACCCGTCAGATCTGTGATATTGTTCCAAATCCGTGGATGGCACACGGATTGGCGCAAGATGTTCTTGCCCGTCTGAAACGAAAATATGATTACAAGATGGTTGCTGCTAATTTTGTTTTTATCATCGAAGAATTGCGCAAGCAGCTTGAACGTGAAAAAGATCGCCTGTCTGAGAATATCTTTAATGAGATGCTTGGTTCAGATCAAATGAGATTCCTGGTGATAGGGGAAAATTTTGATTTTACCTTTCCAAAATCAATCAAAGTCAAGCCTACGGCGAAGACATTAAATCGCAAAGACGGCCAACAACTTCAATTGAGCCTTTTTGAATTCGTTCCCGAAGATGAATTTAATGAAACCGAAAAGGCTGTGGCGTGGTATCTTGAAGGGCAAAAGCGACTTTTTTTCTGGTATCGGAATCGATCCAGACAGGACTACGCGATACAGGGCTGGCGGAAGCATAAAATCTATCCTGATTTCATTTTTACCGCTGCATCTTCCGAAGACAAAAACGACTACGAACATGTTTATGTAGTTGAAACCAAGGGCCTCCATTTAATAGGAAACTTGGATACGGACTATAAGCGAAAGATGTTTTCTCTGTGCACTAAGGAAGCAAAGTCGAGAAGCTGGTCGGATATTGGACTTGTAATGAAGGATAAGGTCTTACGGTTCGAGGTGCTTGCAGAAGATGAGTGGGAAGCCAAGCTAAACGAAATCCTGATGGTTGAAGTTTGAGGCCGTGGAAGCGGATTTCAGCAGTGTCTATGGCTGGACCGCTGTTGCGTGAAGCCTTAATCCGAGCGCTCGCATAACTTTAAGTACCGTAGCAAACTCCGGATTGCCTTCGGGTGATAACGCCTTGTAAAGGCTCTCG
>JAHJRK010000136.1 GCA_018830925.1 Pseudomonadota bacterium | reverse complement strand
GTGGATTGGGGGTAACCCCAGGCGGATACTGCAAGTGGAAAACCATTCGTTCAAAGGCACAAAGGCCCTGGTGAAACTGACATATATGAATGTTGAGCAGGGGTCTGAAAACTGGCTGATGCCCGAAAAAGCCCATATCCACCTTACTTTTCCGGAGGGGATGCAAAGCCATGATAATTCATCGTTTTTAATGAAAGACAACCCCGTTTCCGCCGGAAGGATCAAACCCGAAGAGATGCAGGGAGAAGGCGACATTGATATTTCCTACAGTGACTGGCATATCAACACCGGTCTTGATGACAGTCTGTTTCAATAAAATAATGAAAAAGGGCGTCCCGGATATCGCTCCCCAACGACCTACACCCGACTCCCTCGGCCCTCACTCAATTGACCTCAAAAAATCATTGTGTTATATTAAAAGCATGAGCATAATAGATGAAATCAGAAAAAAGTTCGTAAACGGACTATATGAATATTCGAAACATGCAGTTGATCAAAGTATTATACGCCATATTTCAACAGCAGAAATACAGGAAGCAATGCTTTCCAAAAGTGAAATAATAGAAGATTATCCGGATGATAAATATGGATCGAGTTGTTTGGTTTTAGGTTTTACAAATAATGGAAGACCGTTGCACATGCATGTCAGTTATCCGTCAGGGACTATTTTAAAAGTCGTAACCGCCTATCAACCGGATGAGTCGAAATGGATTGCATATAGAATAAGGAGAAAATAAAATGAATATCAATAGTAAAGAAACAATGACTAACCAATTGGTAACTTATACTCTGGAATATAGCGGGAAATTTTATGTTATTGAAAATGTTCCTGCAAGAGTATGTCTGGAAACCGGCGAACAGTTTTTTGCGCCTGAAACAGTCGAAAAATTACAGGAAACAATTTGGGAGCAAAAAAAACCAAAAAGAGTTCTTGAAACGCCAGTCTTTGAATTCGCCTGAAGAAATCTGGAAAACTTGATGGTCAGCTCCCCAATATCCACTTGCTTTTCCCATTCACTTGAACCCTTGACTCCTCGAACCCTCGAATCCTATCCCTTTAATACTCATTGACAAATCACATGCTTTGTGATTCCTTAGGTCCACATTTCAAAAGTCCCATCAAGATATTTTTAAGCGTCCTTAACTAGTTACATTGATGTAATTCAAGTTACAGGGAGCGTTCATGGCCGATACAATCTTCATGATTCATGGAATGTGGGGCGGGGCATGGTACTGGGAAAAGTTCCGGAGTGTCTTTGAAGCTAAGGGCTACCGGTGTGTCGCTGTCACATTGCCCTATCACGATATGGACCCGGGAGGAATTCCGGACCCGCGCCTCGGAACGACAAGCCTGCTTGACTATGCCGAATCACTCGAACGGGAGATCGGAAAACTTGGTACAAAACCGATTCTGATGGGCCATTCCATGGGAGGATTGCTGGCCCAGATCCTGGGCGCCCGCTCACTCGCCAAATCTCTTGTATTGCTTACCCCTGCATCACCATCCGGCATCATAGCCCTTAAACCCTCTGTGATAAAAAGTTTCTGGAGCGTCATGTCAACCTGGGGTTTCTGGCGGAAACCGATGCGCCAGACATTCAGCGAGGCCTCCTACTCGATGTTGCACCTGCTGCCGGAAAAGGAGCAGAAGGAGACCTATGGCAAGTTTGTCTATGAACCGAGACAGCGAGCGCTAACACCGCAGCTTTTTAGCGGGTTTAGCGAGCGAAATAAAGACAGATATTATTCCTTACGGTCGAAGATTCCCCGTTGCTTTCGGCGGGGATCTTCAATCCGGGAGGGCGGCGTTTGAGATTGGCTACTGGCTGCTTGATTCGAAAAACGCGTCAAAAGTTGACGAGTCCAAAGTAACCTGCCCTGTGCTGGTTGTTGCAGGTGCCCAGGACCACATCACCCCTGCATCAGTCGTTCGCAAGGTGGCAGGGAAATACAGGGGTGCAACCTATAAGGAATTCACGAATCATGCTCACTGGATCATGGCCGAGCCTGGATGGCAGAAGGTCGCAGAGTATATCAGCGGCTGGCTCACCCAACAGCGGGCCGATTGACGTTTTCGGCTTCTTTGAAAAATATTAAGATCAGCTCTTTGGGGGGCGGTTAGAAGGAATTAGGGCTTAACCCTGAAAAGAATAGAAACGCATAATTTCATGGGCGTCCCCATGGTGTTCCAAGGGACCAAAAGCCACGTCATCATATACGGTCGGCATGAAAAGCTGGTCGTCCGGGTCCTGAAAAACCATTCCCACCGTTCGCCTTACCTCTTTTAATGTCTCTTTTGTTAAAGGGTAGTCGCCTATCCGGATAATCCCGTTTCCTGACATGAGATAACCGTTAAGGTGAAGGAGAAGCGTCGATTTCCCGGCTCCGTTTTCTCCGACAACTGCTACCGATTCACCGTGGGTTATTCTGAAGGAAATATCCTTAAGCGCGCAGGTACCGTCCGGGTAAGTGAACTTCAGGTTTTTAACCTCTACTATATGGTGGCTCATAGAAAAAACTCCGTTAATGATTTTCCAGCAAGTTGAGGGACGTTATAGATCCGCATAAGTATAAAAAAGGCCGACCATGTCAGAGTATAAAGAACTTCCTTTGTGCCGATATTCAGATGGCGCCGGATCTTTATTTCCCCGTCAAAGCCCCGGCAGAGCATGGCAAGATGAATACGTTGCGCCCTGTCGATAGTTCTTAAAAGAAGGTGTCCGAGCAGATAGCCGAATACCTTGATTCCTTTTCCTTTTCCGTCAAAAGAACGCAGAGATCTTGCATTTGCCATGCGCGATGCTTCGTCAATCAGAACAAAAATATAGCGGTATAAAAAGAGTAGTTGAACCGCAAATATACGGGGAGCACCCATTTTTTCAAGAGCCATACAGACTGAATTAAAGCCTGTGCACGCAATAAGAACAAGGACGCTCCCGGCGGTAAGAGTAAATTTTATCATTATTGAACAAAATGAGATCCAGCCGCCTGAAAGAGAAAACGGACCGAGATGCATAATAATTTCACGGTCAATCAGAGGGTTGAATATTCCTATCATGACGGCAAATGGTGTGACTATAAGAACCTTCCGTAAAAGATAATAAAGCGGAAGCTCTCCCATGCTTATCATTACTGCGGGGAAAATAAAAAACGGGATGAGAGCTGAAATTTCATATTTTCCGAATGAAACAACAGTGATAATGAATATCATCGTGGTTAAGAGTTTTGCGCGCGGATCTATACGGTGTATGAGAGTATCCCTGACTGAGAGAGTATCCATATAACCTAAATCGAGAAATGCCGTCTTTATTCTGCTCATAGGTGGCTATCTGGTTCCGCTCCTCTTTTTCAGGGCAAATCCTATAAAGGCTGCAAGAACCAGAACAAGCGCTCCTCCCACAAGCCCTGATACTGAGGTGCCCGAATCAATAATACTTGCAGGTTCTGGTTTATTTGTGTCTGAATCTTCAGACGTTTTGAAATTATAATCCGGCAGAAACGCCGTTTTTCCCTGTATTTTTGTTAATAGTGAATAAACACCATGCCCGGGAGTCTCAAGCTCTTCTGATCCCGTTGTATGAAAGACGGCCCACTCCAGTCCGTCCGGATGTGATGAAGCAAACCAGGAAAGAATCCCGCCTGTAATCACAGCGGCTGCGATGAGTGCAGTTAAAACATATTTCAGGGAGAAGCCGCTGGAAGGCGACGGGGATGTTGTTTTTTGAACCGAAACGCAAGCGCATTCCCCGCTGCTTGCGGCGGGGTTAGCGAGCAAATTAAAAACAGATGATATTCCTTGCGGTGAAGATTCCCCGCCCGCTCCGCGGCGGGGAGCTTCAATGAGTTCCGGCCTTGATTTCCATACGAATGAGATAACTGCGGCTGTCACCATGCCTTCAACAATGCCGATAGCGAGATGGATGGGTTGCATCATTAATACGAAAGTTCCGAAAGGCAGTTCTGAGATACCGGAAAAAAGAGTTTCAAGAACAACTCCGAAGGCGCCCATTTGAAGTCCCAGAATGGATGCTGCCATAGTGCCCAGCAGGATGCGGTTTTGGGAAGGTTTTTCACCCGCAATTTTTTTATATATGAAAGG
>JAHJRK010000135.1 GCA_018830925.1 Pseudomonadota bacterium | reverse complement strand
CCCCGATTTAAGCTTGGTCTTCCCGAAGCGGGCTGCCTTTTTTATCTCATCGCAGACAAGATTGCCGCAGCCCGCAACGCATGTCTTTCCGAGCCTGTGAGCCACAACGGCCGCATGCGACGTCAGTCCGCCCCGTGCCGTCAGCAGGCCGTCTGCTGCGTGAATTTCCCTTATGTCATCCGGTACGGTATCGTTTCTCAAGAGAATCAGCGGCATTTCAGGTTCCCTGAGTCTTAAGCTGTTTATCTCTTCAAGGCTGAAAACAATCTTTCCGCTCATGGCGCCCCCGCTCACCCCTATTCCATGCCCTAAAAAGTCCTTCTCCTCATTCCTCTTAAAATCAAATGCCAGGGCTTTCTTATGTTCCCGCATCGCCATATCCCTTGTCTGAAGGAGATACAACTGGTCTCTTGAAGGCCCTTCAAATGTAAATTCCACCTCCTGAGGACTCCATCCCTTTTCATATATCAGTTCTTTTGCCCACTCCCTCAGCGCCGTATAAATATCAGGAAAATGAGTCTCAAGGGTTATATCCGTTTCCCTCTTTTCAATCTCCTGCTGGAATACTGAAATCGGAAGCGTCTTGACCAGCCCGGAAACGACGTCTTCTCCTTGATTCTCCAGTGTAAAATCACCCCACAGCCTGAGGGTATCTCCGGACCACCTCGGATTATGCGTAAAGAATACGCCAGTGCCTGATTTTTTGGAAATATTCCCGAATACCATGGCCTGTATCGTTACAGCCGTTCCCCAGTCATCTGATATCACCATTATCTTCCTGTAGGCTTTTGCTTTGGAAGACTCCCACGAATCAAAGACCTTGTCGATTATCACGCGAAGCTGGTCAAAAGGGAGATCCGGAATATCTATCCCCGAATCTCTTAACAGAGCCTTATATGTGAGCGCCAGCTCTTTCATCTGAGCGCCGGTAAAATTCCTTTTGTAAGGAACGCCGCTTTTCTGCTTGAACTCGCCGATGAGAGCGTCAAAGCGGTCTCTCTCAAGATCAAAAGCCATTCCATAACCCTGAAGAAACCGCCTGTAATTATCCCAGGCAAACCAGGCATTGCCGGTCTTTGAGGCAATACCTGCTGCTATCTTTTCATTTATGCCTACGTTTAAAAAAGAATCCATCATGCCCGGCTGTGAAATTGAAGAGCCGCTCCTTACCGAAAGAAGCAATGGATTAAAAGGATCCCCGAATGTTTTTCCCGTAATTTTTTCAAGTGAAAAAATATTGTATGCGATCTGCTCCTTGAAATTCTGCTCCGCAGGAGGATAGCTGTCTATAATCTCCCTGCAGCGGAAAACCTCCGTGGTTATTATGAAGCCCGGTGGGATCGGCAGGCCGCACTTCTTTAGCTTAACCATGTTAAGCCCTTTATTTCCAAGATAAATGATCCCCGAAACCTTTCCCTTAGCATCGTCTATCAGCGTCATGGCGATATGGGGATCATAGTTCAAAAGGAGGCGGAGCCTGTACTTGCTCAGTTTTTCAGATTGGTCGAAAAGTATGCTGAGTATACGGCTCAAAAAAAGATCGAGCTGTTGAAGGCTCAGCGAAAGGGTTATCCTTTCCCTGAAGAATATTTCAGAGATCCTGTGCCTGAGTTTTTCGGGATCGATCACGGATTCCTTGGGAAGATACTTGGGCAGAATCCCGTCAATCTGCCCGCTCGAAAGAAGGCGGTTTAAATTCCGCTCATGGATATTGTTGTAATAATCATTTATTATGTTTTTTACGGCCTGGGCGAATCCTTTAAAGATGTCGAGGTACTGTGTGAATGTAATTCCCCTTACCTCCAGTGAATCCAGAAGAAAATCAAGCTGCTGTTCAAGCTCGAAGGAGGAAATACCGTCAAGCTTCAATGCCTTGTCGAAAAACCTCAGCCTGTCGTAAATTTGGAAAAAGGTGGCCTTGGTTATGAGAGTAAGATCGATTTTCTCGACAAGCTCTTCAAAAAGAACATTGATCAGGGATTCAAGGCGGAAAGCAAGTCCCAGGGCATCGAATTTGTTTTCGTGGTAACTTCCGTACATGGAAGGAATATCAAGGGCAAAATGCCTTTTTTTATAAATATCCTCCCTGGCTTCATAAGAAAGCGGGGACAATATAAGGCTCTTTAATGAATCAAGGCAATCGAGCAGCTTGTAAAGTTTCTTCTTTGAATCAGGTTCGGAAAGGGCTTCCTTTATCCTCGGCAACTCAGGGAAGGCCCCTTCATCAAGCCTGGCAAGATAGTTGTCCATTTCGACAAAGTCGAGATTGTATTTGTGGTGCAGGAGCTGGAAAAAAATAACCGCGAGCCTGACCCTCTCCCTGTCGCTCCCGGACACTTCGCCGATATCACCAAGGAGACTCTCCAGTCTATCCTCCCTTATCCCGGCAAGATCGTCAGGAATAACAACACCTTTTTCTTCGAGCTTTGAAAATGCCTTAAAAACGCCGTCGATGTACGGCCCTGTTGATTCAATCCGGGCGTATATGGCGGGGGGAACAAAAGGTTCAACATATCTCCTGTCCCTTGTTTTCCAGAAGTTGAGGGTGGCCTCCATGAAGCATATCGTCCTGTTGCTGCTTTCAACATGGCTTTGTTTCCTCAGGCAGTGTATGAGAACATCTTTCCTTGCCGTAATTTCATCCAGCATGGTCGAGATGTCCCGTAATTTGCCTTCGGCTCCGATATCGTTAAAGTAAACAGGGAACAGTCTCGCAAGCTGCTTGGCAAGATTATAAACAGGCCTTATATCGCTGTTTAAAAAGCGCGTGATATCCCTGGGGAAGAGATCCGTATCCCTGATAAATACCCCGCACATTGCAAGGTTGACAACAAGGGCGGAAAGAAGCCTTGTCGACCATTTCGGTTTAAGCTCGATTATCTCGAGCCATGTTCTTATGTTCTGAATATGAGCGCTGTTAACCTGTATCTGCCAGTCATTCCCGACACCTTTTACCATGGGAGCATGAAAACCGAGATCTATGACCGAATCTATAAAAAAGTTTACGAGCTCTATATCGCCGGTTCTGTACACTCCTTTCCCCATGTTAAGAATACAGTTCAAAGCTGTTTTCGGATACCTGCTCGTACGCTCTTTTAAAACCGTAAATGTCTGCCGTATAAGCTCCTGGACATTCCTGTATTT
>JAHJRK010000009.1 GCA_018830925.1 Pseudomonadota bacterium | reverse complement strand
GCAGGATTCGTTTTTGGATTTTACATGGCATGGAACATCGGGGCAAATGATGTTGCCAATTCCATGGCAAGTTCTGTTGGTGCAAAAGCAATTACTGTCCGGCAGGCTGTTCTTATTGCTTCGATTCTTAATGTGATCGGCGCGGCATTCATTGGATCCCACGTAACCGATACAATACGCAAGGGCATAGTCTCGAATGAAATATTGAATGATCCTCACATAGCGTTTGTCGGAGCCCTGGCAGCGCTTCTGTCAGCCGCTTTATGGGTCAGTTTTGCCACCTGGAAATCAATGCCGGTTTCCACAACGCACGCTATTGTCGGCGCAATGATAGGATTCGGAATTATTGCAGGCGGTTTTAAAGCAATACTATGGGGAAAGCTTACATCGGTCATATTAAGCTGGATTATTTCCCCCGCTTTAAGTATATTTATTTCATTCGTAATGTTCAGCATTATTAAAAGGTTTGTTATTTCCAGAAACGATTCCTTTGACAGGGCGTTGAAGCTTTCTCCGTTTTTTGTCGGAATCTCTATTTTCATTGTCGTTTTGTCCTTTCTTTTCAAAACGCCCCTTGGGAAAACGCTTTCGCTCGGGACTCCGATGGCTGTCCTGATTGCCATAATATTTGCTGTATTGATAGGCTATATTGCCAAGTTCTTTTTAAAACGCGTTAAGAGGAATATATCCGGGGACAACGGGGAGGAAGTCTTCAGGTATATTCAGGTCGGAACAGCCTGTTATGTCGCGCTGGCACAGGGCGCAAATGACGTTGCAAATGCCATAGCCCCTCTTGCGGTCATCTATTTCTTTGTAAAAACAGGTACAGTGGGAGATCAGGTTCCGGTTCCCTTTTTTCTTCTTCTTTTCGGCGGTGTCGGAATTGCCTTGGGTATAACAATGGCAGGCCGCCGTGTCATGGAAACTCTCGGCACAAAGATAACACATCTGAGCAACAGCCGTGGTTTCTGTGTTGAGTTTGCGGCAGCAACAACGGTTCTTATTGCTTCAAAACTCGGACTGCCTGTTTCAACCACCCATGCTGCAGTAGGAGGGGTTCTTGGAGTAGGCATGGCCCGCGGAATGGAAGCCCTCAACTTGAGGCTTGTATATGAAATTGTATTTTACTGGCTTTTGACCCTGCCGGCAGCCGCTATAACCTGCATGGTCATTTATAAGATACTTCAATTTATTTTACAAAGGATGTGAATATGAGAATTCCTTTCTTTTCACTCTTCATGTCATCACCTTTTGCCGGTCTCCAAGAGCATGCTGAAAAAGTCAAGGAGTGTGCGTGGGCTTTTCAGCAGGCAGTTGAATGCCATGTTGAAGACAAGTGTAAATCTTTCGAAGAACTCCGACAGGAGGTAATCAGGCTTGAAAGAGAAGCCGACATGATAAAAAGGCGCATCAGGGGGCACCTTCCCAAGGGTACTATACTGCCTGTAGATAAGTTTCAGTTATTCATGTATTTAAGGGAACAGGACGGCGTTCTTGATGCTGTTGAAGATGTGCTCGACTGGATTTCATATAGGATTAAGCCTGGGATTCCGGCAGAACTTTCAAAGGATTTTTTCCTTTTAGTTGATTCAACTATTGATCCCATAGAAGAATTGAGCAGGATGGTCGCAGAAGCAAGAAAATACTTCGACTCTTTTTCGGACAAGCAAAGAGAAGTGGTCAAGGAAATAATAAGAAGTCTCCGTCAGCAGGAACACGAAGCCGATAAGATTGAACACATGTTAAAGCAGAAGATATTTAACATGGAAATGGACCCTGTTACAGTGTTTCACATGATAAGGCTTACAGAGATAATTGGCTCAATCGCGGACCATGCCGAAAATGCAGGTGACATGATGCGGACAATGATTGCACGATGAGATCTCTGAAGAACATCCGATTTTGCGGATCGAAAAGAGGATATTACGCAAAGATCTCGTTTAATAATAATGCCGGGTTACTCTCTTAAAAATGCCCACCAGATATAAACGGCGAGAGCAGCCCAGGATACAATCATCAATGCATACGCCTTCCAGTCGATTGCCTTCCTGGCCATACCCGATTCCATGATTGTGCCTACCCGCTTTTTGCACCCGGGACAGACATCCGCATCAACCGGGATATAGGTCATACATTCCTGACATTTCTTTGCATGATATTCGTATTTCTTTTCATCGCCTGTACCCATTATATCACCTTTTTCAGCACAATTTTATCCCAACGCCTTATTCCTGAAATTCCTTTTCAATCATAATTTCACTGCCGCTTTTAACTCCTGCAAGCCACGCTTCAAAAGTTTTCAGCTTTTTCTCCTCAAGCAGAGTCTTTATCATGCTCTCTTTTTCTTTCCGGAAATCTTCGGGATCAGGATCCTTTCTGTCTTTAAACTTAAGAAGGTAATAGCCCTTCTTACCCTTGACCGGTTTTTCAGAAAAAAGTTTATCCTTTGAAAGCTTGAAAGCGGCATCTGCAAGCTCAGGTTCATACCCTATTTTC
>JAHJRK010000134.1 GCA_018830925.1 Pseudomonadota bacterium | reverse complement strand
TATCCTTTCTCACCCCCCCGCAGATTTATTTATTGGCAATTGCTCTTGACGACTTAATAATAGGACGGTTTTAACAGCACTCTTTCCCATTAAAGAATAAGCAAGGGGTATGCCATTATGTTTACATCAAACGATTCATTTTAAGAACGCATACCGAAGCAGTATTTATTATTATGAATTGAGTTGGTTATCCCGTAACAGCAGAAGCGGGGATTTTCAATTCGCTTTTATCCGGATATTAAAAACCGGATTATTAATGCAATTAATATCATGCTCTCATTCATGGAAAAGCATAATAATCCATAAATACAAAGTGATATAACTCTGCATATCTAATGTTGCGCTGCAATAAATATATTGCATCACGATTCTTTTTTACAACCCTCAGCATGGTTCATGCAGATGCACACAGATCTATTTACAAACTTATCATTCTGTTATCATTAATAATTACAATAACCGAAACTTTGTTTGATTAAATTCGATTTATGATTATTTTCTGGTACAAATATTGTTTTGTACACATAATTGACGGTTTCGCAAGAAGTCCGAATTTTCCCCTCCCTTCATCCCCTCCTTAGAAGGGAGGGGAAAAAATACTTTTACGAAACCATCATTTTACAACTCAATTATTCGGAGAATTAAGATGGATAAAGAAGTTTACAGCTTGTGTTTCATGTGTTCGATAAGATGCCCGATCAAAGTGCTTGTCAGGCATGGTCAGGTAAAATGGATTGAAGGGAATCCCCATGTTCCGGGGATAGAGCAAAGCCTTTGTCCCAGAGGCGCTGCCGGAATATCGATGCTCTACGACGCCCAGAGAGTTCAGTATCCCATGATAAGAACGGGAGAGCGAGGAGCAGGCGGCTGGAAAAAGGCATCATGGGATGAAGCCATTGATTATATTGCCGAAAAACTAAAGAAAATAATAAAAAAGCATGGCGGGCACAGCGTCGCTTTCGGAGAACGGACTCAACTTGCCACACACGTCTCAAAAACCTTCATGAAGGCGATCGGATCTCCCAACCATTTTACACACGATGCTCTTTGCAAAGGGTCGGTAAACACAGCTTGCCGCAGCCTCTTCGGAATTACGGACGGTGAAATCGGAATAGACTATAAAAATACAAAACATATTGTTCTCTACGGACGCAATATTTTTGAAGCTGTTTCGGTAAAAGAAGTCAGGAATCTCATGGATGCAATCGATAACGGTGCCAAACTGACATATATAGATCCGAGGGTAACTGTGACCGCAACCAAGGCAGACAGGTACTGGATGATTCGTCCCGGAACGGATCTCGCCTTGAATTATGCCCTTATCCATGTAATTCTGAAGGAGAGACTCTTCGACCCTAAATTCATCGACCGCTGGGTTTTGGGAGTTGAAAAGCTTGAAGATTTCGTAAGTCATTACTCTCCCGAATGGGCCGAAGCTGAAACAGGGATTCCGGCATCAGAGATTATCTCCCTTGCAAGGGAAATAAGCAAAGATAAGCCTTCCGTAATTTTCCATTTCGGTTACCGCGGCACAAACTATACCAATGAAATATACATGCGCCGGTCTATTCTTATATTGAACGCTCTTATGGGAAGCATTGAATCAAAAGGCGGTATATTTTTCAAGAAAGGGCCCGGCACGGCGGGTGGAAAACCTGCCAGAAAACTTGTTGAGCAGAAGTTCGGAAAGATAGAAGTTCCCCGCTTCGACAAGGCCGGAACACCTGATTTTCCTCTTCCCGATCCCAATCATGGTGTCGGACAGATGCTTCCTTTTGCGATTCTGAACGAAGACCCGTATCCGATAAAGGCCCTTTTTTCTTTCCGGTTTGATACCTTAAAAGCGATTCCAGATACGAATCTCATGATAAAGGCACTCGACAAGCTGGATCTCATCGTAACCATCGATATCAATTACAGCGACATATCGTGGTATTCGGATGTCATTCTTCCCGAATCCTCGTATCTCGAAAGAACGGACTGCATTCAGCAGGCAAACGGCCTGAAACCCCAGATGTTTTTGAGAAAGCAGGCGGTAACACCCCGTTATGATACCCTTGAAGGTGCTATCATTTTAAAGCGCATTGCCGAAAAAATCGGGACCGGCGATTATTTTCCATATGAATCTATGGAAGAACTTGTCCGCTGGCAGCTTGACGGAACAGGCTTTAAAATGGAAGATTTCGAAGCCAAAGGCTTTGTGGCATATGGAAAGGAGCAGATTTTCTGGGATAAAAACGACGGGCTGAAGCTTAAAACGCCCTCCGGTAAAATCGAATTCGTATCATCCCTGATGGAAAACGCCGTATTCAAATCTTTTCCCGAATACGAACCGATACAGGCTCCGCCCGAAAACAAGTTCAGGCTGGTCGTGGGAAGAGCCGCAGCGCATACCCATGGTTCGACACAGAACAATCCTTACCTGAATGAACTTGTCCCGGAGAACCTGCTGTGGATCAATTCTAAAAAAGCTGCGAAACTGGGCATAAAAGACGGAGGCATGGTTGAGATAAGTTCGCCCGTCGGTTCGGGAAAAATTAAGGCTTTCGTGACCGATCTGATGCACCCTGAAGCGGTATTCATGCTTCATGGTTTCGGACACAAATCAAGAAAAGCCGTCAGGGCATACAATAAAGGGGTTTCGGACAGCGTGCTTCAGGAGAACATTTCCGACACTACAGGGGGAAGTCCGGCGCTGCATGGTACTTTCGTCGCCGTAAAACCGGAATGATTTTGATATTTTGATTATATTTTCGGAGGATCATCATGAGTAAATATTACCTTTTTCAGGATACAAAAAAATGTATAGGATGCCGTGCATGCGAAGTCCAGTGCAAAAGCAACAAAACATTGCCCACGGGGCCCAGACTATGCAAAATAGTTACCGTAGGCCCCCGCTTCATCGCGGGGCTGCCGAAGGCTTCCTATGTCTTCATGCCCTGTTTTCACTGTGAGAAACCATGGTGTGTCGCGGCATGCCCTACCGGGGCAATGCAGAAAAGAATTAAAGACGGGATTGTATTTGTCGATCACGATCATTGTGTCGGATGCAAAGCCTGTATCTCGGCATGCCCATGGGGCGCTCCGCAGTGGAACGGGGAACTCGGGAAGGTTGTAAAGTGCGATTATTGCATGGAAAGAATAGACAACGGACTTAAGCCGGCATGTGTTACCATATGCATAACCCATTGCCTTGATTTTAACACGGCTGAAGAGACCGGCAATGTCAGGCGCGAAAGGCACGCGAAATACGCCTCTTCGCACGAGTAGCGGATATATACGTGAGAGTGAAATATGTACGACAAATGCCCCGTAAACGGCTCAATAATCGATTTGGACGGGACGATTAAATCAGGAGCGATTACCAACCCCAAAAGCAGGCACAGGGCCGAAGAGATTTTGAGACTCTTGAATGATGTCGCCTGGGGAAGAGCGGGTGAAGAGCATCTTCCTGCAATAGAATCACTTGCTGATGATCTGGTAAAAGATACGGAAGAAGCGACGGTTAAAACAGGCCGCATGATTCTGGATACCATTTCAGGGCAGCGGGAGATTTTTTTAAGTCATGTCAGGACACACAACTGCCCTACCCGTGATTGCGCATGGCTCGCCCCGGCTCCCTGTCAGATGGCTTGCCCTGCAGGAATAGACGTTCCGACATATGTCGCCCTTATAGCGGAAGGTCGCGATGCGGAAGCAATAGAGGTGATCCGGAAAGATAACCCTTTCCCGTGGGTATGCGGCCTTATCTGCACAAGACCCTGCGAATTCATGTGTGTGAGGGGCCGCATAGATGATCCTGTCTCCATCAAGCATATCAAGGCATTTGCCGCCGAAAGGGCAATGTCGGAAAGAAGATATAAAAATCCGGATAAGGAACCTGATAAAAACAGAAAGGTATGCATTGTAGGCGCCGGGCCCGCCGGAATGTCCGCCGCCTATTACCTTGCGCTCAAGGGTTACGGGGTGACGGTGATCGAAGCATTGCCGGTTGCAGGCGGAATGATGATGGTTGGCGTTCCCGGATA
>JAHJRK010000133.1 GCA_018830925.1 Pseudomonadota bacterium | reverse complement strand
GTTGTTGAGGTCCCTTTCGGAAGCTACCCGGGTAATATGGCCTACGAATACTTTTCAGATGAACAACATCTGGCGCAGTGGCTCAAGGTGGAAAAAGAGCCTGATGAATTTCAAAGATTTCTGGATAAATATATTTATAATGTATCATGCTTTGAAGAATACCTGGAACTGTGCGGCGGCATCAAAAAATTAAAAGAGCTCAGAAAAATAGAAGCACTTGTGGATCGATAGATGATTTTTTTCGTGATTCTGGCATGAGAGTTTTGCATAACCTCTGATTAAAGGGTCCGGCATGGGTAATAATTGGAGATATTCAAAGCTCTCGGCATCAGATAACGGATCGGCGAAAATAAAAAAATATTCAGACCCTCACATGCAAAAATAAATCTGGAGGTAAATAAGATGACTTCCGCATATAACAAGATGGAGATGATGATATGTACGGCAGCGCGATTTCTCGAAGACGGAACAACTGTCGCAGTGGGTACTGGCGCTCCTTGTGCGGCGGCCATGCTTGCCCAAAAAGTGAATGCGCCAAATCTTGTTATCATTTTTGAGGCGGGAGGACTGGCGCCGCTTCTCCCGCAGATGCCGATTTCAGTCGGGGATTCCCGGACTTTTTTCAGAGGGATAATGGCTGCCGGGATGAACGAGATGATGACAACCTGTTGCCGTGGATTGGTGGACTACGCGTTTCTCGGAGGCGCCCAGATTGATAAATACGGCAATATTAATTCAACCGTTATCGGCGATTATTATAAACCTAAGGTTCGTTTTCCAGGCAGCGGCGGCGCCAATGATTTTGCCTCTTTTTGCTGGCAAACGATGATCATCGCGGTTCAAAATCAAACACGATTCGTGGAAAAGGTCGATTTCGTCACATCCCCCGGGTATCTGACCGGTCCGGGCGCAAGGGAAGCAGCGGGTCTTCCGGCCGGAACCGGGCCGTATAAAATTATTACGGACCTGGCAGTGATGGGATTTCATCCGGAATCCAAAGAAATGATGGTCGAGTCTATTCATCAGGGTGTTGAATTGCAGGATGTTTTGCATAACACAGGTTTCAGACCCATCATTTCTGAATCGGTCAAAACCACACCGCCTCCGTCAGATACAGAACTCAGGGTTTTGCGGGAAGAAGTCGATCCGGGCAAATACATTATTGGCCGTCAGTAAGGAAATTATTTGATGATAAAGCGCTGCAGCCGGTATAACATAGCTTTTTGCGAGGTGATCGGATATGAGTGTTCGTTATCTTCATAGGGTTTTGTTTCCCAAATCGATTGCCGTATTCGGGTCCGGCGAAAAGGAAACCCTTTTGGCCGATATCGTGCTAAATAATATCATGGCCTCCGGGTACAACGGCCGGATTTTCCCGGTTTGTTCAGGAACAAGCGTCAAGGGGCTCACGGTCTACCCGGATACGGACACAATTGAAGGGCAGATCGACCTGGCGGTGCTCTCCGTTTCCCAATCCGATTTGCCGGAAGCCATACATTCTTGCGGAAAAGTCGGGGCAGCCGGCGCACTTATTGTCAGCCTTGCAGGTTTTTCTGCGGGCTTTCGTAACGAAATTTTAAATATCGCCAAGGCAGCCGGCGTCAGGCTCATTGGTCCCCATTCCTGGGGCGTTCTCAATCCGATGGCAAATCTCAACGCAGGATTTGCGCGGCAATCCGTTTTTCCGGGAGAACTGGCGGTTATTTCCCAGAGCAGCGCAATTTGCTCAACCATTCTGGATCTCTCTTTGTGCCGGAAAATCGGCCTTTGTTTTCTGATCGGATTAGGAGATATGATAGATGTCGATTTTGCAGATCTCATCGATTATATGACAAACAATGCAAGGGTCAGGGCTATTCTTCTGCATATCGAGACACTTGCCAATCATCGCCAGTTTATGTCTGCAGCCCGTGCAGCAGCCAGAATCAAGCCTATCATCGTGTTAAAAACCGATCGTCACCAACCCGCATTCAGTATTGTGCAAGGGCCAACCGCGGACCGGCTGAATGAGATTTCCATATATGACGCAACGTTCAGACGAGCAGGAATTATCCGGGTTGAGACGGTTGAAGGCCTTTTCGATTGCGCCGAGCTTGTCAGTAAAACAATAAGACCTAAAGGCGCCAATCTTGTCATTATCACCGACAGCAAAACCCCGGGCACCATGGCAGTTGACGCGCTCAGGGACCGTGGCGTCACACCTGCTGTTTTAGACAATGCCGCCATGGAAAGTATAGATCAGATTCTTTCGACTGTATGGAGCCGGAGCAATCCTGTATGCACACGGTCAGAATTGGCGCCGGAGATTTTTGTGCGGCTGGTATCATTTTGCCAGTCTTTGTCCAACATCGACGGGGTCTTGATAATCCTTTCTCCGCAAATTACCAATCCTGAATCGTTTGCCGGCGTTTTGAGTTCGGCCCTGAATCAGATAAATATACCTGTTTTTGTCGCATGGATGGGGGGCGACAGTGTTGCTCCTGCCCGCAGGATTCTGAATGATGCCGGAATCTCAACGAACGAGACGCCTGAAAGAGCCGTCAGGGCTTTCATGTACCTGTACAACTGTGACCGAAACCAGAGACTTCTGCAGGAAATACCGTCCCGCGTGGCTGACTTTAGATTCGATGATTCCAGACCCCGGCACATCATCATGTCGGCTATCGACAGGAAATCAGTTAAACTCACAGAAATTGAATCGCTGGATATTCTCAGCGCATATGGTTTCCCTGTCATACCCGCTCAAAAAGCCGGTTCTGAAAAGGATGATACATCGCAAGGCAGCACGTTTTCGCCCATGGTCAAATATCCGGATTTCAGGCTTGTAATGGGTTCACGAATGATCCCTGATTTCGGTCCTGTTCTTTTTATCGGCCCGGGAGGCGGAATTGAAGAGATTTTCCGTGACTGGGCCACCGGTCTGCCGCCATTGAATTCTGTACTTGCCCGTTATATGCTGGAGTCGGTTCCCGTCCTGATTCGTTTTATTGAGTCCCACAGCCGGGACATAAAATCGAGTTTGAGGATTTGCGAAGACTTGTTGATAAAGCTTTCCCGCCTCGTCACCGATTTCCCTGAAATTGCGGCAATCGATATTCATTCACTGATGTTTACGGAAAATCAGGCAAGTATAACTGACGCGAGAATTATCGTGGCGCCATCCTTAATTTCGTCGCCGCTACATCTCATCATCAGTCCTTATCCCAATCAATATGAAACCACTGTTACAACAAAAAGGGGGGGCATAGTCCTTCTTATTCGTCCCATGAAACCTGAAGACGCGAATCTCCTTCAGGAACTTTGGTCCACATTTTCCTCCCGAACGCTTTATTACCGATTTGCAAAACAGATAAAGGACCTTTCCGCCGAGCTTTTGGTCAGCCTAACCCAAATCGATTATGACCGTGAGATTGCGCTGGTAGCTATTCAGCATACGGAATCGGGAGAAAAAATGCGCGGCGTGGGGAGGCTGTATGGAGCTATTGGAGCCGACATCGCTGAATTTAGTGTTGTAGTGGGCGATCCCTGGCAGGGATTAGGAATCGGCGCGCAACTTCTTTCACGTCTGATTTTCATAGCAACAGACCGTAAAATTAAAAAGATCTGGGGTTTAATTCAGCATGAAAATAAAAATATGATCGAACTCACCCGTAAATTAAATTTCAATATCATCAGTGATCCGGGGGACCCTCAGGTCGAAGCGATTCTGACTATAATTCCGTGAATGGTTTTTTGTTCATGAGAATCAAAGACTGAAGAAAAGAGGCACTCGTACGATGTACGTACCCGATTCGCGCCAGAGCGATTATTGGGCATTCCTCATTCCGATTTTTGTTCCGATCGAGCCCTGAGCTCCTCAAGAATGGCCAGAACCTCCGCCCTGTCTCCTTCCGTGGCCTCCACATGCCCCCATCCCATTGATACCTGAAAAAGGCCGTCGTATGCGGAGTCATGGTAGGTCCTCATCACATGGGGAATCCCCTGTTCATTCAGCATGGAATCCAATATTTGGGCCTCGACCATGTTGTCCAGTACGGCAATTTTCCTGAACTCCTCCATCTCTCATCTCCAGTTCAACATTGGAATTAAGCGGAAAACTTTATATATAATATTTTCTTATCGTTTTTTTAACGGTATTGATTGTTACCATGGAAATCAAGAAATAAATTTATACAAAATCCGCCCCCCGCCTGTCCAGTTTCTTTGGCAGTTCACAATTGCATAACATCTGACATGATGATATTGTACTTCAATGCCGCGGCTTGAAGCGGCGTTTTATTTTCTTTATGGTGACAAGGAGATGATCACGAAAAGAAATAAGTTGCTGGTAATCGGCCTGCTGATCGTAATGGCAAGTACCGTTCTGATATCTTGCTCTTCCGGCGCCAGGATACCCCGCCTTGCCAATAATGCAGTCATCCTTGCATTTGGTGACAGCCTGACCTTCGGAACCGGGGCCACACCAGAAGAAAGCTACCCAGCGGTCCTGGAGCGCCTGGTCGGTCGGCGGATTGTTAATGCGGGAGTTCCGGGAGAGGTGACAGGTGATGGGTTATCCCGTCTGCCGCAGGTGATTGATAAAGAGAAACCGGCACTCCTGATACTTTGTCATGGAGGTAATGACCTGATCCGTCATTTGGATAAGCAGCAAACCGCCGGCAATTTGCGGGCAATGATACGGTCAGCACAGGATCGGGGAGTAGCTGTTGTTATCATCTCGGTACCGTCTCCTGGTCTTTCTCTGTCACCCCCGCCGTTTTACCGGGAGATAGCCGGTGAAATGAATATCCCTTTCGACGAGAAGGCTCTGGCCATGGTGCTGTCTGATCGCTCCCTCAAGTCTGACTATATCCATCCAAATGCCGCGGGATACCGCAGGCTGGCAGAGTCGATTGCTGCACTTTTAATAAAGAGCGGTGCGGTGCAGTAACTCCCTGTTGCGGGACGATAATATTCTGAAAATATATTGGAAACTTAAAGGAATATCCTTTTGATAAAATTATTGGGAAAATACTGGTTTTTTATCGGCATAATAGCAATGGTTTGTATTGCGGTCTACCTGCCTTTTGTGGGGGTGTTTGTAAAAACATACAAAATCTTAAGTTTTGGAATCTTTATCTCTTTCCTGTTAACAGGATTAACTATAGAAACCACTCATATACTTAAAGAGTTACAAAATATAAAAGTCCATGGCGCGGCGCTTTTCTCCTCTTTAATTTTTTCCCCTGTTATTTTCTATTATTTCGCTCATTTCTTTTTCAGTACCTACCCTGATTTTGTGCTCGGTGCTCTTATTATCGGGGTAGCTCCTGTGACTGTAGCCTCCGGAACTGTGATGACTTCAATTGCTCTGGGAAATATACCTTTGAGCTTATTCATTTGTGTACTGGGAAATCTTTTTTCAATTATAACAATTCCTTTTATGGTTAATCTCATTCTTCAATTCGGAGAAATATCAATCCGTCTGCCGGTTGCCAAAATGCTATTTGAATTATCCTTTACGGTGCTTCTTCCAGTCCTTATCGGTCAGGCTCTCCGGATAAAGCTGAAAGATAAAATAGTTTCCGTAAGAGATGGCATCTCGATCTTCAATCAAAGTATTGTTTTATTGATAATACTCAATGCCGTATCAAGCTCGATAGATGGAATTCTTCATGCCGGATCAATACTTTTATTAATTTTTCTGCTTATGATTTGTCTGCATTTGCTCATGATTTCAGTAAACAGGATTATTGCATGGCTTCTTCGCCTGGACCTCCCTTCCACGGCTGCCTTTACGATTCATACCTCACAAAAAACATTAACTGTTTCCTATCTGGTATGGGCAGGTTATTTTGC
>JAHJRK010000132.1 GCA_018830925.1 Pseudomonadota bacterium | reverse complement strand
ACAGGGTGGAGTTCTTCTGATTACGGCAGATCACGGGAATGCCGAAACGATGATTGATGAAAACGGGCACGTCCATACCGCCCATACTCTCAATCCTGTTCCACTTATTCTGGTTGATGATTCGAGAAAGAAAGCCGCATTAAGGAGCGGCAACCTGGGGGATATTGCTCCGACCATCCTTGAGATCATGGGGATTGAAAAGCCTATCTCCATGACTGGGAATTCTTTGCTTAAAAGTTAGACAGGATTAACAGGATTTTGCCTGCCTGAGGCGGGACAGGCCCAATTTTTTTCCGTTGTTCATACTTCGAAATTCGATGTTCGATATTCTTGCTATACTCCTGCCACTTCTTTACTGCAGTGTTTGCAGGTATTGGCTCTCTTTTTTATTATCTCTGCGCAGAACGGGCATTCCCTTGTAAAAAATTTTTCATGTATTTTTGCAACCGATTCCTCGACCTTTTCCTGAATAATCCTGCTTTCAAATTTCAAATTCCGGAGAGGTTCTATTGCATCTGTTTCTCCAATATCGCCGATCATTTCCGCAGCCTTCAGCCTGACACGGGCAGGTTCTGTCGGGTCAAGAATAATCCTCATAACCGACGGGGAATCTTTAGATACATAGCATTCCGCCAGAATGGAGAACCCTTTTTTTATAGACTCTTTCAGGACCTCCTGCTGCGCCACCACCTGATCATCTATGATTTGCCCTGTTGCGCCGACGGGACTGAAAACCGTAATGAGCTCAAAATGTTCGGTCCCCGGGTAATTCATACATCTGTAGGAAGCGCTGTGAGAATAATTGTCTTTTATGTTTTCCCATCCCTTTACGTACAATGGGCACTCATCATTAAAGCATATATAAAGATAAGGAGTTCCCCATCCGAGGCCGTCTCCGCAATTAATCGAGGGAACTTCCCATATATTCATCTCGGCTCCGCAGTTCGGGCAGGTCGGTTTTTTTTGAGACATGATTTTTTCTAAAACCTGCTCTTTTGTTTCAATAGTTGTCATTACTTAATCTCCGTCAAAAATTTTCCTTTTATGAAGCTGTCAATGTTCTTCTTAAGCATTATGCGTTAAGTTAAGAGCCCGTTTGATATTGTCAACAGGCAGAGGATAAAAAGAACTCCGCGGCATCCATTCTAAAAATCGAGCTTTACAACATGGACCTTTCCGGTATCTTTTTCCATTATCTGAAGACGGAGCTGTTTAGCAGAGCCTGCTTCGCCGGGGAAAAAAAGGATGCCGTGAGCGAGGCTTTTAGGCAAAATGGCATTGCTCTGGAGAGACTTTTCGCGCAAATCGCTTGTTATCGACTTTATCGCATTATCCGAGCCATATCCGGTTATTCCTCCTATCGTAGCGCCTGCAGCCGCACCTATCGCAGCCCCTTTTCCGGCTGCCGATGCGACATTTTCACCCGAAACAATTCCTATGGCGGTTCCTATTATCGCCCCTGCCGCTGCTCCCAGAAAACCTTTATATGCCCCATCCTTGAAAATCTCCTTTGTTTTCGTGTACCGGGTAGCCCTTTCATAGGCTATCTCCTTGCCCAGTATGGGCCAGAGATTTCCGTTTTTGTCTTCAAGAAAAGTCTGGTGACCGATTACCTCAAAAGGATGTGAGCCCTGGTTGTCGAAAACCACCTGGACAGGAAGCATGCCCGCTCCGAGTATATCAAAACCGAAAGTCGTTTTTGTTTCATCCGGGTCCGTAAATGCCCTTGCCGCGATATCCGCGCCTTCCACGTTGACGGCATTCTTCATGGCCGCCGGTGTTTTAAAGGGAAGCGGCTTTGCGGTATAAGTCGATGCACATCCCGCAAGGAATATGATGCTAAGAATAATAAGAAATGGTGCGTATCTTTTCATGATGCAGTCTCCATTTATGTTAAATGTTCTCCTAAACGGACATAAGCTCTTATAACTCTGACGACTCCGGGATGCCCCTGTCATTCCACCCGCGAAGCCTGTAATATTCCAGAATCAGCCCTTTTAATTCTTCCTCGCCTATTGTCTGGCCGGTCTTTTTAAGCTTCTTATGCAGATGTTTCGGCAATCTGTCGTCTTCAGGTTTCAAACCTTCCCTGATATTGAAAAGTCTCACAAGGTCGGAAATATCCGAAGCTCTTTTTTCAAGCATTTCTCTATTTTCGTCCAGGCCGGTGGTCATCCGGATCAGATGTGAAAGAGTATCCCACGGATATATATCCCTGTAAAACCGGCACAGGATGAGGGTATCAAAAAGAACAAGGCGGTTTTCGTAATCTATAAAAAGGGCGGCTTTTCCTTCAACGGTTTCAGGAGATATCACGCCTGTTAATTCAGGGTTATGGAATGTGGCTCTTAAATGGCATGCGCCCCTGTCCGATACCGCATATGCGAGAGCGCATCCTTTTAAGACTCTCGGATCGTAACCCGGCGGTTCAAGACCTTTTACATGGACTGCCATATCTTCCATACCCCATGCTTTTGCGGCATGGATTATCCCGCGGGCCAGCGTATCGCCTATTCCCTTCCGTCCTGCAATCATATGAAGAAGCTCTGCTATTGCATCAACATCACCGTAATCAATTTTATAAGAGATTTTCTTTTGCCTTGCGGCTTCAATTGTAAACCCGCAGAGATTCCCCGCGGATATCGTATCCATCCCAAGCCTGTCGCATATATCGTTAAGATAGGCAATCTCCTCTATGTTGTCAATCCGGCATAGCCCGCCGAAAGCGAATATTGTTTCGTATTCGGGACCTTCTATAGTAAGACCTGCATGACGCCCTTTTGTTATCGTTGTCATTCTGCCGCATGCAATAAAGCATTTTGCGCAGGCGTTCGGGACAACTTTGCATTGCCTGTGGAGAGCCTCGGCTCCTATCTTTTCCCATTTGTCAAAGGAGCCTTCCAACCAGTATCCTGAAGGGAAAGCGCCAGCCTTGTTGGTTGTTTCGACCATCCTTGGAGTGCCCGATTTTTTGTAGGCAAGAACAAACGGTTTTTCCTTGAATTCCGAAACAATATTTTTTGAAAAGAGCTTAAGGCCTTCTTTATCAAAAACGGTCCTTTTCTTATCCCCCTTGAACAGGATTGCCTTGAGATTTTTTGAGCCCATTACCGCGCCACTTCCTGTCCTTCCCGCGGAGCGCCAGTAATCGCTTTCAATCAGTGAAAAGGTTACAAGATT
>JAHJRK010000131.1 GCA_018830925.1 Pseudomonadota bacterium | reverse complement strand
TGTCGGATGGTTGGGATTTCGAGAACAAGTATGTATTATGAGCCAAAATCGATCAGTTCCAGAGATATGGAGTTGATGCGTCTGATCGATGAGATACACTTGAGATATCCCTTTTACGGCAGCCGTAGGATACTCGATGAATTGAAGGACAACGGTCATGAAATAGGGCGTGGGCATGTAGTCACCCTCATGCGGAAGATGGGAATAGAAACATTATATAGGAAGCCGAGGCTTTCAAAGCCTCATCTGGAGCATAAGATTTATCCGTATCTATTGCGGGAAATGGAGATTACCAGAGCTAACCAGGCGTGGGCTGCAGACATAACATATATACCGATGGCCAAGGGATTTTGCTATCTGGTGGCGATTATGGACTGGGCGAGCCGCAGGGTGTTATCATGGCGTCTATCGAACACGCTGGACACTTCATTTTGCACAGAGGCGCTTGAAGAGGCAATAATACGTTTTGGAAAGCCTGATATTTTCAACACCGATCAGGGCAGTCAATTTACCTCGGAAGCATTTACAGGAATTCTTAATACAAACGGTATCCGAATCAGCATGGATGGCAAAGGGCGGTGGATGGACAATGTTTTTATTGAGCGTTTATGGTGGAGCGTAAAATACGAGGAGGTTTATTTAAAGGCTTATTGTTCTATTGCCGAGGCCAGGCGAGGGATTGAGAACTATTTTGAATTGTATAACTATCGGCGGCGGCATCAAAGCCTTGACAAGAGAACACCAGATGTAGTTTACTGGACAACACTGCCCAAGAAAGAGGCAGCAGCTTGAACAAGAGCAGCTTATCACTTAAAAAACTCTTTTTGCTGTTCAAACAATCCCGACCACCGCTAACCTTGTATCCGTTGGACCCAGTCACTCACATCCAGCCTTCAAGATTTCCATCATCCATATCACAAATATTGAGGAAACAATATCATTTATAACGACTTGAAGTCATGCATTTTCATCGGAGTTGATGTTTTGTGGATAACAGGAAGGTATCTATAGAAATCCAATCCATAAACTTTTCAAAAGCCTGCCTTGGGGGGGGTAATCGCCAAGAGAATAATACAGCAGGGCAAGGTTGTTAAGGCTTATTGCAGTATCCGGATGCTCAGGGCCAAGAACTTTTTTCCGTATTTCCAGAATCTGCTGTGCGAGAGGAAGAGCCTCGGTGTAGCGGCCTTGTTTGGAAAGCTGCTCAACTTTTTCATTGAGGGCGTTAGCTTTTTCGAGTTCATTTTCCTGAGAATATAAATTTCCGGGAGATGTATATAAAACCGGCAGGACAATCAGAAGAGAGTAATAAAGCAGACGCCTGAAAAACATAAAGCTGCCTCATCGGTTTGGATAAATTTTTGTGTTTTTATCAACTTCCTGATTAATATAGTATTTTCATAACACTATCGAACCGGCATGTCAATTATCGGAAGTACCGCTTCATTGCAACGCATGCATAATCATGCCGCGTATGAAAAAGGATGAACTTCCTTGTCAATTTTATCTTGAAACATCTCTCTGGCCACTTCCATATCGTACCGGGACTGAAGATTCAGCCAAAATGGCGCTTCCATTCCGAAAAATCTGCCGAGGCGCAACGCCGTATCGGCTGATATCGCACGCCGGCCGTGCACGATCTCATTAATGCGCCTGGGCGTTACCCCGATGTCTTTTGCGAGCCTGTACTGGCTGATTTTCAGCGGCTCAAGGAATTCCTTGACCAGTATTTCACCCGGATGGATTGGAGGAAAATCACGTTTCTTCATACTCTCACCTCTCTAATGGTAATCAACTATCTCAACATCATAGGATGGCAATATGTTTATCCTGTTTTCATATCAATTCTATCGCGCATGCCATCGCGACTCCGCCTCCTCCGCAAAGAGTGGCAAGACCGAGCGTTTTTCCCTTTTTTCTCATCGCATGAATCAATGTAACAATAATTCTTGCGCCGGTCGCGCCTACAGGATGCCCGAGACCGATACCCGAACCGTTTACATTTGTAATCTCTCTGTTTAAACCAAGCTCTCTTTCACACGCTATATACTGCGCAGCAAAAGCTTCATTTACCTCTATCAGTTCAAAATCTTCTATCTTAAGGCCGCTTCTTTCCATCAGATTCCTTACAGCAGGCACAGGGGAAAGGCCCATTACTGAAGGATGGCACGCGCCTCTTCCTGTTGCCATGATCTTTGCGATCGGTTTGAGTCCGAGTTCTTTCGCTTTTTCGGCAGACATGATTATTAACCCTGCCGAACCGTCATTAATTCCGCTTGAATTTCCGGCTGTAACTTTCCCTGTCTTCGGGA
>JAHJRK010000130.1 GCA_018830925.1 Pseudomonadota bacterium | reverse complement strand
TCTTTTCTCCCCGGCAGATATAAACAGTGCAGTGTAGGGGCTTTTTACCTCCGGATCTGTTCCGGCTATAATCCCAATTTGGTAAAAATATGTCAGTCCTTTTTTAACGGTAGAGTCTTGAAAGAAGCTGTCTGCCGTTTTACCCAAAAACTGGTATGGACCATCCTTATTCTCTGCGCGATAGACATTATAGCTTAACGAGGTTTTATGCGTTCTTAATTTCCATGAAAGTCTGACCGCATCTCCTTCGATTTTTGAATTGAGGTATTCGACATCTGTTGATGGCTGAGACGCCATTGAAGCAGCCCCGCCACCGCTTTTATAGTTTGAAAGGATGTCGCTTAATTCCCTTGAAAATTCGGGAATTTTTTGAAGTATGGAATCGCGGTCGCGAAAAACGAGGTCCCAGTCTTTTACAATACCTTTATTCTGAATGTCCATGAGGCTCAGTTTCGTCAGTATTTCCGACCCTTTTTTGGTTACTTCCCCAAAAAGAATGAAGTTTATTCCCAGCGCTTTTCCGGCAGTTAAAACAGCTTCATGCGAGTTATCCTGAACAAGCCCTGTTTTGAAAAGCACTTCTTCGATTTCTCTTCTCGGCATCAGGTCTATATTCTTGTCGCTTTCAATTGATGAAATAAGGGCGTGCAGGATTTCCCCGTTGTAGCCCATCGCCTCAATGTTGACGGCTTTAAGGTTGAATATAGCCAGAGGGTTTTTCTGGGCGTAGGCATGAGAAAAAATCATGCATATTGAAAAAACCGTGAGAACCGTCAGGAAACAGAATTTTTTCATCGGCATAATCCATTGTCGAGTTTTTGTGCCATTCGTGGAAAAATTGAACTTTTTACGAAGCTGTCACCCATTTTTTAATTTTCTTTATAGTTGCGGAAAATATCTTCAAGGTTCTCTATTGCTTTAAGAGATAAAGGAGATCCCTGGATCATTTTCATCTTTTCAACAAAAACGGCGTCAACAAAACTTTCGGCGGCCAGGAGTCTTTCTCGTCGTTTTATGAATTGCTCCCCTGCCTGAAAATTAGTTTTTTCAAGATTATTCAATGGCTTTAATGCCTCTCTTCCAAGCTCTGCAACTACTTCGCTCGTCATTTTCTGGAGCAGTTCCGTATCAGTCGGTATTACGAGGGGATCGAATTTAACGTTTGCTTCAGGAAGCCCCGCACTGGTGTTGTCTTCAATCACCTCCTTGCGCTCAATGGTTCTGACCTGAATGTTTTCTCCCGTCCTTACATCGACAATTCTGAATGAAAGCTGCACGAATCCGACTTTTTTATGATTGGCAACAATGTAATCCTTCTCCGTATATTTGGGAGTGGTAATCTTGGCCGGAGGCGCAGTGGCAAGAATGCTCGGGGGAGCGTTCGGGTTCTTTGCTATCCAGTTGAGATATTCGATATTGTCCTGTATCTCTGTGCCTATCTGGTATCTGACGGTTTTTGTGCCCTGGGAAACGGCGGATTCCACCTGGTATAAAAGAACACTTCCCATAACGGCAACATCTATCCCGTATACCCGCCCCATCTCTTTTGCCGTCTGTTCGGAAACAACGCCGATTTGACCCAGCTTCATCTCCTCAAGAATTGATTTCAAATTCTCTCTCTCTAATATTTTGATATCCCCGCTCGCACTTTTAAAGAGGTAGGTTATGAGGTTATTGGCGACAATTATGCCGGCATCTTTGTGTCCGGAAGGGCTGGAAAAGTCAAAAACAGCTATAGATTTCTGGACCCTTTGCCTTACCTTGTCTTCCATGGCAAGGTTGTTTGAAAAAATTTCCGGATAATCGGGTTCAATGCCTTTCAGACTGGTATACCAGAACCAGGCCGCCCCGTATTTTTTCTGATCCTTGAACTTTGCCGCCAGAGTGCCGGCCTGAGAGGCAAGTTCGTTTCGAAGACTCCTCAATTCCGAACTGTTCGGATCCGCGGCTTTTTTCAGTGCAATACTATAGCTTTCAAAAGCCTTGAAGAGCCATCCGTCCGACATCTGGCTCTTTGCTGTCTGGATGTAATATGTGCCAAGCTTCTGCACAACTGTTGCTATAAGTGGTTTTAGGGATTCGTCGCCCGGGGCATACTCAAGGGCCTTGTTATAGGCCGTAAGCGCCTTTGACCAGTCCTGAGTTACAGCCGCTTTTTTACCCTGGTCTACGAAATAATTTTTGTTGTCCCTTTCTTTTACAAGGGTAAGAAGGTCAAGGGATGGTTTATGGTCGGGTTTTAAGGAAATGGCTTCGTTAAGGTATCTTGATGCGCTCCTGAAGTCATCCTTGTCAAAAAAAGTCTTGGCCTTAACGTACAGAGCCTCTGAACCGTTTAAAGCAGTCTGGGATAAAAGTTGTGAGGAATCCTCATAATTTGGGAATATTCCCTGAATCTGCTGAAAGCTGAAATATGCTTTAAGCCATTCTTCCGCTGTAATGAAATTCTTTGCCTGTGTATAGAGATTTTTCGTTTCTGAAAGCAGCGAATTTTCATGCCTGTCGATTTCACCGGAAAGTTTTTTAACGGAAGGATGATTGGGATC
>JAHJRK010000129.1 GCA_018830925.1 Pseudomonadota bacterium | reverse complement strand
GAATGAAACACTCGCATTTGCAAAAAGCCTTAATAAAAGAAGGGCTGTAATCCTTGAGATGAAAAAAAGGATGCATGGGAATATACTGCATGCAATTGATGTTGAGGATGTTCCATATATAGAATCGGGCACGTTTAATATCTGACGGCTTCGTAAAAAGTCATTCCGCTTAGTGGCAGCCTGCTTCCGATGAACCAGTTGGAAGTCATATGCTCTCTTAATGAGCTTTTTGGGGATTTTAAATCACTTCGCTAAATCATCCGCCAGAATTATGGCGGATGATTTAGCGAAGTGATTTAAAAATCTATTTCCCAAAAATCTCAAATCCGTTCGCATATGACTTCCAACTGGTTCGTCAAAATTGACGAGTTCGTTGCAAGTTCAAATATACCGGCGGGAGAGGATGTTAATGATGAAGATTTTCATAACAGGCGGTACAGGTTTTGTAGGATCACATCTTTCAGGCTCTTTGCTGCAAAAAGGACATTTTGTTATTGCTGCGGGCATGAGCCCGGCTAATGGCGGGTTAAGGCATCCGAATTTAAAGTACATTTCAGCCGATACGACAAAAAAGGGCCCCTGGCAGCAGGAACTTAAAGATATTGACGCGGTCATCAATCTTGCCGGAAGAAGCATATTCAAACGCTGGAATGAAAAATACAAAAAATCAATTTACGAAAGCAGGATTCTCACCACCCGAAATCTCGTGGAAGCTCTTCCTTCAGGCCGGGAGATTACTCTTTGCAGCACATCGGCCGCAGGCTATTACGGAAACAGGGGGGATGATATTCTTACAGAGAGCGAGCCGGCCGGGAGTGATTTTCTTGCCGTTGTTTGCAGAGATTGGGAAGAAGAGGCGTTTAAGGCCAAAGATAAAGGAATAAAGGTCGTTGCCGCGAGGTTTGGTGTTGTTCTCGGAAAAGGCGGCGGAGCGTTGGGGAAAATGATACCCGCAATCCGCTTTTTTGCCGGCGGGCCTGTTGGAAACGGCAGGCAATGGTTTCCCTGGATTCACATTGAAGACCTTATCTCAGCCATGTTGTTTGTGTTTGACAATCAAGCCGTAAGCGGCCCGTTAAACTTCACAGCTCCGGGATCGATAAGAAATATAGATCTTGTAAGAGCAATAGCCGCTGTTCTTCACAGGCCTTCTTTTATGCCGGCTCCTGCCTTTATAGTAAGAATTATCTTAGGGGAGTTCGGATCATCCGTTTTGGCAAGCCAGAGGGTAATGCCCGAAAGGCTTTTAAAATACGGCTTTAGTTTCAAGTATCCCGATATCAATAGCGCTGTATCAAATATTGTGGAGAAGTAAAAATATTTGTGAAACTCCGTTTCCGATATGTTTGTTCCGCCGCAACCTGTCTTAAATCACCATTTATTTTTCTTCTTGAGTATAACGAGAAGAAAAACCGAGGCAAATGCAATGGATGTGATAATCCAGAAGGATAGAGGGCTTTCATCCATACCGAATGGAAGATGAACATTCATGGAGAAGGCGCTTACAACAAAAGTCGGAACCATTATGCCCAAAGTGATAAGCGTCAGTGTCTTCATGATTATGTTCAGGTTGTTGCTTATAATGGAAACACGGGCATCCATGAGTCCGGCGAGAATGCTTGAATATATTTCGGCCTGCTTTGCACACTGGGAATTTTCAACCGATACGTCTTCCAAAAGCTCACCTTGTTCAACGGTAAACCCCAACTTTACGATATTGTTACGCAACTTATCCAGCATTATCGAGTTTGAATGAATAGCATTGACATAGTAAACAAGAACCTTTTCAAGTTCAAAGAGATGCATAAGCTGTTCGTTCTTAATTGCTCCCTGGAGCTTCGATTCAATATCGGCGGCCTGCCGGTTGATTGAACGAAGCTGGGTTAAGAAAAGAGATGTTGTTTTATATATGCTCTTGATTGCCACATCTTTCAACGACTGGCATTTCAGAAAATGCTTGCCGCCATCGAAGACAGGAATATCATGATCTGCGACTATTATGAGCTGGTCCTTGAAGATAAACATGCCGATGGAACAGATTTCAAACTGATTAACTATATCCTGTGTAGTTGCCCTGGGGCACTTTAATATTATCGCCGCATGATTCGACTCTATCTCCAGACGCGCCAGTTCATCAGGGTCGAGGGCGGAATAGAGAGTGTGCTCATCTATCGTCATCTCATCTATCAAGTATCTTCGTTCGGCCTCTTCCGGGCGGACAAAGACTGTTATCTGGCCTTGTCCGTAAAGGTTCTCCAATACTTTGCCGCTGAGTAATTCGTAGATTCTGCGCATATGCTACCTCTATTCTTAATATTATATGGACTCTATCAGGGAATATTCTCCTTCACAAGCTAAATAGTTTCCATCCGGAAACCAAACAAACCGGTTGACATGAACGAATGATCCGTATGATTTAAAGCCGTTTGTTATTAATATTTGGCAATATGGCTGTCAAGAACTAAGTGATTTTCAGCAGAAACACAAGCTATCGTTTTGTTTGGCAAATGACATGGTAAAGATAAATATACAATTGTATGACGCCATTTACATCCGCTGTTTTTTCACCGTGCTTGACCGACGCAAAATCATCCTTATGTTGACATACCCTTGACGAATTTTGATAAATATGCAAATTTGCAGATTATAATTGCCGTAATGCTGTTCCACCGGCGTTAAACTTATCGACACAAACAGATAACAAACAGTAAAACAGGAGCCGGAGACCAGACCCCATGTCTCGGAATGAAGATGCCGGAAGACTGCAGGCGGATATCCTTGAAGCGGTGGCAGCTTCTCCGGAACTGCTCACTTTCAGGAAGCTTGAGAAGATTTTATTGAACCGGCTTGAGATCAGACGGGATGATTTGAAGAGGGCTGTCGATGCTCTTGTGACAGAAGGCGAACTGGTCTATTCTTATAAGCACGGGTGTTCCTTTCTGGAAAAGTCCTTTGAAAAGCCTGTCCGCGTATCAAAGAGGATCGTTCTTGTGCCTTGCCGTATTGCTTTTTCGGGAGGACCTGAAGATGTGGTGATCAGGATGCAATCCGGCATATCATTCGGAAGAGGCGATCACCCGACTACAAGGCTTGGACTAAGAGGCGTAGAACATGTTTTCGAAGATACCGCGTTTTCGGGAAGCCGGGGTATTAATTCAACCGTCCTTGATATAGGTACCGGAAGCGGTATTCTGGCAATTGCCTGCGTCCTTTTCGGAGCAGGCAGAGCAACGGGCATTGATACTGATCCATGCGCAAGAAAAGAGGCTGTGGAGAATGCAGGAATAAATGGGCTTGGAAAAAGGATAGAGATATCGGATATGCCGGTTGAGAAAATTAAAGGCCAATTTTCGATTATTACGGCCAATCTGCGCTGTCCGACCCTGATAAGCCTCTATCCGTTGATGGTAAAACTGACGGTAAAAGGCTCAATGCTTGTTTTCTCCGGAATAAAAATATCGGAAGCAAAAGACCTTTGCCCGCTTTACTCGAAGAATCATTTTATAATGCGCAAGGAGGAACGTGAAAAAGAGTGGAGCGCCTTTGTTTTCCGCAGAATTTAAAGAGACCTTTGCATAACACCCCCTTTTGTCCGATAGCGCTATGTTATCGCCTTCCTTGTACCTGGCCCAAATCGGGTATTCTTCAAAGATCTCTTAGAATAATTGTCTGGCTTTTGCTATATTTTCCACGTCTCCCATTACAATAACAGCCAGGTCTTCGATTAAAACCGTGTGCGGAGGCGGGTTAAAAAGTATTTCCCTGTCCTTATATCTTGAACCCAGGACGACGATATTGTATTTATCCGTTAAATCCAGTTCGCTGATGTTTTTCCCGATTATCTTGGAATCTTTAGAAACATTAAGCTGGCTGATGCGGATATTTCCCTGGCTGCTTCGAAGCATGCTGTCAAGAAAATCAACAACAGCAGGGCGGAGCATTTCGGAAGCCAGGCGAAGCCCGCCGATGAAATTGGGGGAGACGGTGCTGTCTGCGCCGGCTTTCTTGAGCTTTGGCTGAAGGCTCTGATCCACCATCCTGCTTATAATCCGTATTTTGCCGTTTAACATTCTTGCGGTCATGGTTACATAAAGTGTGTCTTTATCGGAAGGAAGACATATTACGATTCCGGCTGCCTTATCTATTCCGGCTAATATCAGGTTCTGGTCGTCCGTGGCGTCCCCTTTGATGAAGAGAAGGTCTTCAATGTGCCTGCTCTTTTCTATGTTGTCGTCGAGATGTTCAATCAAAACGACTTTTTCCTTGTTTTTCACAAGTTCGGTTATAACATGGCGGCCGGTTTCACCGCCGCCGCAGACTATATAATGATCGTGCAGTTTTTTAATTCTGTTTTCCATCTTGTTTTTCCTTAATATGCCTGAGAGTTCACCTTCAATCATTATTGCCGTGAGTGTGCTTATGCCGTAAAGAATTATTCCCATGCCGAAGGTGATAAGTATCATGGTGAAAATCTGAGCCGGGATATTCCCAGTTACAGGTATGATCTCTCCGTATCCGACACTTGTAAGGGATATTACTGTCATATACAGGCAGTCCATGTATTTCGGCTTGCCGCCGAAAAGAATATAGTAGCCGCTGCTGCCCGCAAGCACCACGAGGAAGATTGCAAAAAGAATCAAGTACAGTCTTTTTTTGATATCCATCTGTTGACTGATCCTGAGTAATGGTCAAATGAGAGAATCGATTAAATTTATTGATAATTTAATATAACATGGCAAATTTGTAAAGAATAATAAATGACGGCTTCTTAATAAACCGATAAAGGCGAAAAAACTTTACAAAGGAGAAACCATGATTTATATCTATTCTTCCGTTCAGATAATCGCTTCATTTACATATTAATTTAAAGATATTTGCGGCATGGATAATTTAACGACTCTTGTAATAGCCACCCGAAACAGCGGTAAAATTGCAGAAATTGAAGACCTCTTAAAAAACTTCCCCATTAAAATCAAAAATCTTAAAGATTTCGGCCAGATACCCCAGATAGAAGAAGATGGGGATACTTTTGATGAGAATGCATACAAAAAAGCTAGTTTTGCATCAAGGGTTCTCGGTTTTCCTGCTCTTGCCGATGATTCAGGTCTTGTGGTTGAAGCTCTTTCCGGAGCCCCGGGTGTTCTTTCAGCCCGCTACGGCGGCGAAAAGTCGACGGATGGAGACCGGTGCGAAAAGCTGCTTTGTGAAATGAAGGGAAAAGCAAACAGAAAAGCGGCATTTGAGTGCGTGATATCAATTGCGGTTCCAACCGGCCATGCTCTCACCTATGAGGGCCGCTGCGAGGGACTTATTGCCGAAAAACCTTCCGGGATAAATGGATTCGGGTATGATCCTGTATTTTACTATCCTCCTTTAAATAAAACCTTTGCCGAAATGAGCATGGAAGAAAAGAGCTTAGTAAGCCACAGGGGAAGGGCGCTTTGTGAACTGAAGAGCGAATTCAGCAAAGTAATGATCTGGATAAGCCGGAATATGCCGGGACTTGATAAATTCAAGGTGATTCCCGGGTGTGAAAAAACTGATATTGAAATCCTATAAGGGAGAATTCTCATGCTTTTCAAAAAGAAAGGGACTGATATCCTATTGGAGATAGGAGGGATAAAATCTTTTGACGGCGCGCGCAGTCTTTTTGAGAAAAAGCTCAACCGTGAAAATCTTTCAAGAATTCTTAAAATAAACCAGCAGGATGTGCATTTGAAAATCGCCAATTCAATTGCCATGTGTCAACCTGATTCCGTTTTTATCAACACAGGTTCCGAAGAAGACAGGCAGTATATAAGAGAGCTTGCCCTAAAAAACCGCGAGGAGGCAAAACTTGCAATGAAGGGGCACACCATACACTTTGACTTAAAGAAAGAGCAGGGGCGCATAACGGACCGCACCTATTATATTGCAAATGAAGATGAAAAAGTCAGCTCCCTTGCAAACAAAACATTAAGGAACGATGCGTTAAAAGATATCAGGGATAAAATGACCGGCATCATGCGCGGTAAAGAGATGGTCGTTGGCTTTTATATGCGAGGGCCAGTCGGTTCTCCCGTGTCGAATCCGGCCATAGAGATTACAAGTTCAGCCTATGTTTCCCACAGCGCGGAGATTCTTTACAGAAATTCCTACCGTCATTTTGATAAAGAAGTAGAACGATTGGGACATTTTTACACGAATTTGCACAGCCAGGGGAAGAACAGGACCGAAGATCTTCCTGATGCCCGTGTTTACATGGACAGGAGCCATCAGACAACTTTCAGCATAAACTGCACCTATGCCGGAAACACGCTGTTGCTTAAAAAGGGAAACCACAGGTTTTCGGTTGACAAGGCTGTTTATGAAAACAGGGGCTATGAACTTTCCGAGCATATGTTTATAACAGGCATCGAAGGACCTGGGGGCCGTGTAACCTGGTTTGCCGGAGCCGCTCCGAGCGGGTGCGGGAAGACGACAACAGCTATGGCCGGGCATCTGTTTATAGGTGACGACCTTGCCCAGATGTGGATTGATGAAAATGGAGCTATAAGATCGGTTAACCCGGAGTGCGGGATTTTCGGCATAGTTGAGGATGTGAACCGGGAAGGCGACCCCGGCCTGATGGAGCTTTTAAGAAATGAAGGAACAGAGGTTATATGGTCTAATGTCCTCATCGACGAAAAAAAAGTTCCCCACTGGACGGGAAACGGGGAAGAGCCGCCGGTAAAAGGCTATAATTTTCAGGGCCCGTGGAAAAAGGGAATGACTGATAAAAACGGGAAACCCGTTCCCATATCCCATCCTAATGCCCGTGTTACGCTTACATCAAAAGCTCTTTCGAACTATTCTCCGAAAAATGAAGATCCTGAAGGCGTTGTTACAAGGGTATTTACATACAGCGGAAGAGACAGCGATACGATGCCGCCTGTCCGCGTGGCAAAGAATCCGGACCACGGTGTGGTCATAGGCGCATCCATTGTATCTGCCGCAACGGCCACGGAGGTCGGAGCTACCGGAGTTAAAAGGGCGCCCTGGGCGAACGCGCCTTTTATACCCGGCCCCCTCGCCGATTACATGGATGCCCAGTTCCGTTTTTTCGGAAACAACAAAATAGCAAAAGACAAAAAACCGGTTATGGCCGGGCTTAATTATTTTCTTACGGATAAGGCAAGGGGTGGAACTTCGAATAAGCTGCTCGGTGAAAAACGTGATGTCAAAGTATGGCTGGCGTGGCTGGAAAGAAGGGTTCACGATGAAGTTGGAGCAATTGAAACGCCTGTCGGCGGGATACCGGAGTATGAAGATCTTAAAAAACTTTTTAAAACAATAATAGATAAAGAGTATCCGGAATCGCTTTACACGAAGCAGTTTTCCCTCTATATCGACAACATCTCATCAAGGATTGATCTCCAGATCGCGGCTTACGGAAAAGAAAAGGATGTTCCCGGCAGGTTATTTGAAGTGCTGAATGAACAGAAGGAAGGACTGCTTGCTGTTAAAAAAATATCCGGGCCGGTTGCGACTCCCGAGGATCTTCGCAAACATAACAACGGCAAAACGGGATATTAACCGTGCAACAAAACGCGGATAATAAAAGCGCGGATCAAGCCAGTCACGGATCTGTCCTGAGAGTGATTTTCAGCGGCCGCATGCTCGTGACCTTTGTTATGGGTTTTGCATGCGGACTTCCTCTTCTCTTAACCATATCTTTGTTGCAGGCGTGGATGAAGAAGGAAGGAGTCGATCTTGCGATGATCGGCATGATCTCTCTCGTGGGGCTTCCCTACACGGTAAAGTTTCTCTGGGCCCCTTTTCTTGATCGTTATATACCGCCTTTTCTGGGAAGGAGACGAGGATGGCTTATCGCCGCCCAGATACTCCTTGTTTTGTCGATTGCCGGGCTCGCATTCACCGAACCTGGCGTTAAACCTCTTTATGTAGTTATTGCCGCCATACTTGTAACATTCTTCAGCGCAACCCAGGATATCATAGTAGATGCATTCAGGCGGGAAAGCCTTTCGGATCGAGAGCTCGGCCTCGGCTCTTCTCTTTATGTAAACGGATACCGTGTGGGTATGCTGCTTGCTTCAGGCGGCGGCTTTATTATGGCCGATGCGATATCTTTTAAGGCGGTCTATCTTATCATGGCAGCCTGTCTTCTGCCCTGCATGATAGCAACAGTACTTTCCCCGGAACCTGAAATTATTGCGGGCACCCCCAAAACCCTGCGGGAGGCGGTGATTGATCCGATTGCGGAGTATTTCAGCAGGAGCGGCGCAATCTGGATTCTCGCCTTTATCCTTCTTTATAAGATCGGCGATACAATGGCAAG
>JAHJRK010000128.1 GCA_018830925.1 Pseudomonadota bacterium | reverse complement strand
TACCGCTGTTCTTTCTTATTCTACTCAAAACCGCTGCCGAAAAAGTTCTTTATCTCCCTGATCTTTGCGCCGCGAATCTTTTGTTCCTGAGCATTCTTCTTTTCAAAAGCGGCGATCAGTTTCTCCAGAAGTTCCGTAAACTTTACAGGTTTAATCAGATAGTCAAAAGCGCCTGAATTCATCCCTTCAATGCTGGTTTCAACTGATGCGTGTCCGGTGAGGAGAATTACCTCGGTCAAAGGCTGAATCTTTTTGATTTCCCTGAGAACCTCGATGCCGTCCATTCCGCCGGGCATCTTGATGTCCAGTAAAACAACGTCAAAAATTTTTTCTTTCATCAAAGCAAGAGCAGCCTCTCCGATGGGAACACCAATTGCCTCAACTTTTCTTTTCAGCAACCGGTTGACGATTGTTTCTAAGAAATCGGTTTCATCATCTACTACCAAAACCCGGAAGGTTCCCATCATATCCTCCTTATTTCTTCTCAGGAACAACAATCGGCAATCTCACGGTGAATGTTGTCCCATTCCCTTCTTCGCTGTCGAGAGTGATAGTTCCTCCCATGTTACGGACAATGGTATAGGTGACCGACAGACCGAGCCCCGTTCCCTTGCCTGACCGTTTTGTGGTGAAAAATGGTTCAAAAACCCGGGACTGATATTCTTTGGGAATCCCTGGGCCATTATCCCTTACACTGACTGCAATCTCTGAGTCGATTATGCGGCTGGTCAGAAAAATTTTCCCATCCCTGCCTATTGCATCAACAGCATTAGTCAGCAGGTTCAGGAACACCTGCTGTAGCTTGGCGTGGTCGCTGGCTATGATAGGGAGATCAGACATCAGGTCTTTTTCTATTGCGATGTTATTTGTCCTGGCATAACTATCCAGAAAAGTTATTGTTTCATTCAAGACTCTGTTTATGTCCACATCCTCCAGATGCGGCTCCATTCTGCGGGCGAAGCCAAGCATGCCGTGGATTACTTTTCTTGCCCTCTCGACGTGTTCTTCTATTTTTTTGAGCGATTTTTTATACTCCTCAATATGCTGACTCTTCTGAAAATCCTCCTCTGTCAGGAGATCCTCCATCCAGCCTGTTTTTTCGGCAATCACGGCAAGGGGATTGTTGATTTCATGGGCAACACCGGCGGCCATCTTACCCAGAGCAGCCAGTTTGTCGGAATGGACGAGTTGCGCGTTCAATTCGTTCATCTTCCTGTCCGCCGTTTCAAGGCGTCTTATTGTCAGATGTGTGGTAAGTATAGTCGTAAGTATGATCATCAAACAACCGGAGGCAACTATAATAATCTCGATCCTTTTTGTTTTGAACAGCTTGGTCATCTCTTCCGCGGCATCCTGACTTATTACCAGAAGCCAACTGTTTTTTTTCAGCCAGCTCCCCGCATATAGTATCTTTTTACCGTCCTTGTCTTCTTTTTCAAGTACTGTTGTTCCCTCTCCGAAGAGAGTGGGGTTCAGATGTGCTTTGGAGAGAATTTCACCGCCAAAACGCAGGTGTGTCTGATAAAAGCCCTCCTTATTGATAATAAAAGCGTCGCCTGATTTTCCAACCTGTGCCGCACGAACGAGATTTTCAAAAACAGCAGAGTCTATTGTTGCCCTCAGTATCCATCTTCTATTATTCTCCTGCCGCTGGAGAGCGATAACGAAATGAGGTATCTGCCTGTAACCCATGAAAATATCGCTGACATAAACGCCTTTGCTTTCAACCTCATTAAACCATGGTTGTGAATAGTAGTTCAGATTAGTAAGGTTATAAGGGCCTACGTAAGCGACGTGACGGCCGGAGCTGTCAATCAGGCCAAGATCGATGAAACCGCCGACCCGGCGATTCATTATCTGGAAAATTCGCTCCAGGTTGTTCTTCTCCGCCAGGTAATCAAAAGTATAGGTATCGGCCATGGCCAAAAGAATAGAGGTCCGTTCCTTCAGGAAAAGCTCTATTGCATTACCCTGGACCCTGGCGCGGTATTCGATCTGTTCTTCAATTTTATTCCTGAAAACCTGGGCAAACTGGTAGTAAATTACAACACCTAGAGAGATAAGAGGTATAAATGAAACCAGCAGAGTGATGGAGATGATTTTTTTCTGAAGATTCGCATATATCCGTCTTTTCATATCAGCCCCTTTCCGATCCCTTCTCCTCTTCCAGACGCCTTATCTTCTGCTCCTGAATTTTTTTCCGTTTGAAAGCGTCTTCAAGTTTATATAGCAATTCGTCAACATCGATCGGTTTCATCAGGTAATCAAAGGCTCCCGCCTCCATCCCTTCTGCGGCTACCTCCAGATTGGCATGTCCTGTAAGCATTATCACTTCCACCAGTGGTCTTATTTTTTTGATTTCCCTCAATGTCTGTAAGCCATCCACGCCCTGCATCCTTACATCGAGGACCACGACATCGGGCGGAGTCTCTTTGAGAATCTTTAATGCCTCTTTACCGCTGTTTACGCCTGTTACTTTTATTCTTCGCTTCAGCAGTCTTATCAGCAATGTTTCTAAAAACTCTCTTTCATCATCCACAAGAAGGACACTGAATTCATCCACCTGTATAACCTCCTTATCTTTCAAGAAGCTGTTTGATTTTTCCGGCAAGTTCTTCAAAATCACACGGCTTTGTCAGATATTCCATGGCGCCGTATTTAACACCCTCGCTTGCTGATATTTCAGACCCGTCTCCGGTCCGGCTGCATATTGTGTTTATTACCAGACATTTTAAGCGCCTAAATACGTCTCATTGTAATTTCCTTAAGCTGGGCCTCAATAATTTTTTCCTTATGCCGCTTCTTTTTTTGGGCAGCTTCGCGTACTTTTGATACAAGCTCTTCCATGTCGCAGGGCTTTATCAGGTAATCAAAAGCTCCAAGTTTCATTCCTTCAATGGCAGATTCGATTGTTGCGTGACCGCTAAGCATGATAACTTCGACAAGCGGGAATTTTTGCCTGATTATCTTCAACGTTTCCAGCCCGTCCATTTCGGGCATTTTCACATCCAGGACAACAACTTCTATATGGTCGTTTTCTTCAAGCAGCCTTATTGCTTCACGGCCGCCTGGCGCTGATGACGTAGTAAATTCTCTTTTAGCCAGACGCCGTGTCATAGTTTCTCGAAAGGGTGTTTCGTCATCCACAAGCAGTATATTTGCAATAGCCATGTTGAATCCTCCTTAATCGTTTCTCCGGCAGGGGAGCCGGATATGGAATGTCGTTCCTGCGTCAACGACGCTGCGAACATCAATTTCTCCACCCAT
>JAHJRK010000127.1 GCA_018830925.1 Pseudomonadota bacterium | reverse complement strand
TCTCCGCCTGAAACGATATCAAGCCCTCCTCCGAGATTTGAAAACAGTCTCAGAACCGCAAGGCTCGTATTGGCCTTTGCGGAAAAACAGATAAGCCTGTCGACACCTTTAAATGCATCTCTGAATACCCCGAAATGCCTTTTCAGCGTTGCATGACTGTATATGTAAAGCGGTGTGCCGATCTTTTCGGTGATCTTGCGGACAGGCACATCCTCACAATACAACTCATTGTTACGGTAGATAAAGTGATTCATACAACTCCTGATTCAAGTAAATATCAAGTGGTAGAAAATCGTACTTTTTTACGAAGCCGTCAATAAATGACGCTCTCGTAAAAAGTCATATGTGAACGGATTTGAGATTTTTGGGAAACAGATTTATTGAATCACTGAGTGTTAAAAGTCATCCGCCATAATTCTGGCGGATGATTTAGCGAAGTGATTTAAAAATCCCCAAAAAGCTCATTGAGTGAACATATTTCGACTTTTTACGAGTTCATCAATAAATAAATTCAACTATATTAGAATCCCTGTTCCCGGATGCCGCTTCTTCGCTGAAAGCTGTAACTTTGAAAAAATATTTGAAGCCTTTTTCAAGTTGCCCCGCATACTTCATCTTTCCGGGTTTTCCCTTATCTGCCATAATTTCGGCAACAGCCTTATATTTGACGGGACAACTTTTACATTCGCTTTCCTGAACCGGATATTTTGCCTTGTGAACCACAAAGCCTGTTATGAATATCCCCTTCTTTTCTTTAATTTCAGGAACAGTCCATATCAGGATAACTTTGTCGTCTTCAAGAACTGACACCAGATCATTTACAGCCGGAAGAGCGATCTGCCGCGGCGGAACGGGAGGCCCTTTCTTTCCGCATCCGGACAGAAACAAGGATACCCCTATAGCAGCGGCAATCAGTATAATATAGATTGATTTATAATTCATGATCCGACTAACGCCTCCCGAAGGTCCGCCAATCAGTATGGCGGAACGCCTTTGTGCCTTTGCCCCTTCCTTTCCACTATTCACCGCAGGTCCGCCAATCTTTATGGCGGATTCACTTCTTTATCAATATCCTTACCTGCCTTCCTGATTGCCGAAAGGACATTTTTTGTTGCAGTTCCGCCGAAGGATTTTCTCCGGTTTATCATGCTGTCAGGGGTTAAAATTTTAAATATATCATCCGAAAAAAGGGGCGAAAATAATTTCATTTCTGCAAGCGAAAGTTCATGAAGCTCTTTTCCTTTTCCCATGGCAAAAGCAACCGCCTTTCCGGCACAGGAATGAGCATCCCTGAAAGGCATGCCTTTTATCACCAGATAATCGGCAAAATCCGTTGCATTCAGAAAACCTCTGGAGGAAGCCCGAAGCATGGCCTCTTTTTTTATTTTTATCTCCGGCAGCATCTTTATGTAAATTTCCATGCAGGCCTTTAAAGTATCGACGGCATCAAACATGGCTGCCTTGTCCTCCTGCATATCCCTGTTGTAAGCAAGAGGAAGCGATTTCATGATTGTCAGCATTGATATAAGATCCCCGAAGACACGGCCTGACTTTCCTCTCACGAGCTCAGGAACATCCGGATTCTTCTTCTGCGGCATAATACTGCTGCCTGTAGCAAAAGAATCCGGAAGCTCAACAAAACCGAATTCATTTGATGACCATATTACAAGCTCTTCGGAGATCCGGCTGAGATGAACCATGCAAATGGAGGCTGAGGCAATGAATTCGATTATAAAATCCCTTGCCGCAACCGAATCCATGCTGTTTGCAGAGACCATCTTAAAGTCAAGGAGTTTCGCGGTAAAAGCCCTGTCAACAGGATAAGTTGTTCCTGCAAGCGCGGCGCTTCCCAGAGGCATTACATTTATTCTCTTCAGGCAATCACGCATTCTTCCGGTATCTCTTGAAAACATCTCGTAATATGCCATGAGATGATGTGCAAAAAGGACGGGCTGGGCTTTTTGCAGGTGAGTATATCCCGGCATGATCGTGCCGATATGCTTTTCGGCAAGATCAACAATAACTCTCCTCAGAACGGTGAGTTCTTTGATGATAGATTGCGTTTCTTCTCTGAGATACATCCTTATGTCCAGGGCAACCTGGTCATTCCTGCTTCTCGCGGTATGGAGCTTAAGCGCAACACTGCCTATATCTTCGGCAAGCCTTGCTTCGATATGCATATGAATATCTTCGAGGCTGTCATTATATTTAAACCTGCCGTTTTCAATATCTTTCTTTATCTTCAGAAGGCCTTTTATCATCAACGAAGATTCCTCTTTTGTGATGATAGAGGCTTTTGAAAGCATCCGGCAATGGGCAATGCTTCCCGCAATATCCTGCGAATAAAGCCTCTTATCGGTATCAATAGAGGATGTGAATGCTTCTACAATTTTTGCCGTCTTCTGGGAAAATCTGCCGCCCCAAGGTTTGCCTGGCATATAAGAACTCCTTTTT
>JAHJRK010000126.1 GCA_018830925.1 Pseudomonadota bacterium | reverse complement strand
GCACTATTTCCCCGGGCATTCCTGTTTTGCCGGGAACTGCTTCCTGTCCGGGCAGCTTATCCTCTATTTTTTCTTCTGCCTTCTTTTGAATCTCAGGCAGTCTGAGGATTTTTGCGGGTGCCTCCTTTTTGACTTTTTTAAGAGCTTTTAACTGCTTTGCCGCCTTGATAATCTGAGGCTTTTCAGGCTCTGGTGAAAGGGGCTGAACCCCGGCCTCTTCGGCTAAAGAAGTTCGTTGGGAATCTCCGGCAGATTTACTGGTTTCCGGCTCAACGGATTTTGCTTCCGAAGAAGAATCTTCAACAGGTCCCATTTTTCCGGTTTCAGCCTGCGCGGCCGTTTCTGCTTCAGCGGGTTCTTCTCCTGGCGCAGGTGTTGCAAGTTTCGGTTCCGCCTCGGCCTGAACAACCACTTTTCTCCTTCGGATTATCGTCGGCCTTACACGGGTTTCTTCAATCCCTTCAGGCTTTGGTTCATGGGATCCGGTCCTTATTTTTGCAACGGTTTCTTCATCCAAAGAACTAACGTGGCTCTTAACGTCGATATTCATGCTTCTTATCTTGTCAAGAAGAGCCTGGTTCGTCATATTAAGATCTCTGGCAAGTTCATATACTCTGATCTTTGCCATTCAGTCCCCCTAAATATTGTTGTTAACGGGTCATTCACAGAATTATTGCGTACTCCGCCTTTATATTTTGCCGTAGGCCGTCGTTCAAAAATAATCATAACATTAAAATACGTGACCGGCATAAGGAGCCGTAACAAAATGGTCAGTAATATAATGGATATTTCTTAACGGCTCCTAAGTGCCGCTTTATTATAAATTGCTCCCGGAATCCTTATCCGGCGGTATTAGTTGCCTTCAGTGTTTCCTTTTTCTTCCGGGTTGTTTTCACCTTTTGCTACCGCCTCTGCCGCCGAGAGTATAAGCTTCTCGGCTTTTTCTCTTGCAATGCCTTTTATCTGAGTCAAGTCGCTTACCGAGGCAGTGCTTATCTCTCCGGCTGATATGAATCCTTTTTCAATCAAAGAATTGGCAAGGTTTATTCCCACACCCGGCAGGGATATAAGAGAATCATAGCCGTTTTTCAAAGCTTCATTATAATGTGATTCACTCTGAACATCCAGTCTCCAGCCGGTTAATTTTGAAGCAAGCCGCACATTCTGACCGCGTTTCCCGATGGCTATTGAAAGGGATTCATCAGGAACTATTACTTCCATCGCATGGTTGTCTTCATCGATAATAACCCTTTTTATTTCAGCAGGAGAGAGTGCATTACATACATACTTTGCAGAATCGATATGCCATGGGATAATATCAATTTTTTCGCCCTTTAATTCCTGAACAACATTCTGAACGCGGCTTCCTTTCATCCCGACACAGGCGCCGACAGGATCGATATCGGAATCATTCGAGGATACAGCAATTTTAGCGCGCACTCCCGGTTCACGGGCAGCTCCCATAATGGAGACAATGCCTTCGCTTATCTCCGGCACTTCCGTTTTGAAAAGATTTATCAGAAAACTCGAGTTTGTTCTCGAAAGAACGATCTGAGGACCGCGCGAATCCTGCAAAACCTCGGACAGAAGAGCCCTTATTCGGTCTCCGCGCCTGTATGTTTCTTTTGGAACCTGCTCTCTTGCAGGTAAAACACCCTCAGTCTGCCCGAGATTGACAATAATATCGCCCGAATGTTCGATACGCTGTACAATACCGTTAATTATTTCCCCTCTCCGGTCAATAAAACTCGAATAAACCGCATCTTTTTCGGCATCTTTCATTTTCTGTATAATCACCTGTTTTGCAGACTGGGCTGCAATCCTGCCGAAAGTTGTGGTATCCATTTTGGTTCCCATGCTGTCGCCTATTTCACATTCCGGATCAAGTTTATGTCCTTCATCAACGCTAATCTGAGTAATGCTGTCTGTAACGACTTCAACTACTTCTTTGAACTGAAATACCTCTATTTCACCGGTTTCCTCGCTGTATTGAATTTCGATTTCGATTTTGTTACCATACTTTTTCCTGGCAGCAGATTTAAGGGCTTCTTCAATTGCCTTGATGAGGATCTGCTTTTCAATACCCTTGTCCCGGCTGACCTGATCAACGACACGTTTTATTTCTGATATTAGCATCCGTTTTCTCCGTTATAGCTGAAAAGCCGCGCCTTTGTTATTTTTTTGTAAGGAATAGCAACCGTTTTGGCACTCACTTCAAGTTTAACACTTCCATCGTAAAAGCCAAGGAGCAGACCCTTGAAATTTTTTTGTCCTTCAAGTGGGACGGAAGTTCTGATTTTTGCTATCTTTCCCTTAAAGCGGTCAAAATCTTCCGGTTTTCCAAGAGGACGATCAGCCCCTGGAGATGAAACCTCAAGATTATAAGTCCAGTTGGTGTCAAGATTTACATCAAGAATATCAATTAATTGACGACTTATGCAGGTGCAGTCATATAAAGTGACACCACCCGGTTTATCAATATAAAGACGAATAATTCTGCCCCCTGTCTCCCGCTGGCACTCAACATGCACAAGTTCCATTCCTTCGGATTCACACAGCGGATCTGCAAACTCTTTGATTTTAATAATAATTTCTTCACTGGTTACCGGAGAAGAGATGCCGGTTACAGGTTTGTTCTTTTTTGCCTTTGTATTTATTTTTTCTTCTTTCATTCTTAATTCTAATTATAACCGTCAAATTCAAATAAAAAACGGGCTATCGCCCGTTTCCTTTTAAAGAGGTACCGCTTATAACAATGGATCGAGAAAAATCACATGTTTGTAAAAATAAACATACTCAAAAAGATTCTCCAAACCACATATTCATCGACCCTGCCAATAAAGCCTTTTTTATACGGAAAAGGCGGACTTTAAATGGAGCGGGCAACGAGATTCGAACTCGCGACTCCAAGCTTGGGAAGCTTGCACTCTACCAGCTGAGTTATGCCCGCTTACCGAATGTTGCTGTGTATGACAGTTTATGGCTGATGTCAATAGTTTTTGAATACTGGTCTCATTTTAATGAGTGGGCGTTTAGAAAGATACAGACAGAGACGATATAGGGCTTCTTATGATTGCTCAATTTAGTAAAAAATATGGATCATCTCAAAATCAGTTGGTAATCCTATTAGGATTCAAGGGGTCAAGGGTTCAAGGCTTCCAGTGAAAGGAAAACCTGTCAAAACTTCAGAGAGATATCGGGGGAAGGTTGAGAGGATGCTAAACAACGACAAAATCATTATAAAACAAACACTTGAATCCTTGAACCCTGGAATCCTGGACCCCTTTCTCCCAACTTATTGGGAGAAGAACCTAAATTTATTTACTTAGAATGTCTCGGATATTAATCAGTTCCTGGCGAAACGCTCCAATTATATCCGCTGATGAGTTGTTTTCGAATCTCTCTGAACCGAGGTATTGTCTTGCTCCCTGGATTGTGAATTTTTTATCATAAAGAAGCTGTTTGATTCTTAAAATCAGCTCAACCTCGCTTTTTCTGTAATGCCGCTGCCCGGAAGATGTTCGTTTTGGATTTATCTTTGGAAATTCAGTCTCCCAGAACCTGATAACGGAAGAAGGCACCCCTGCTATTTTACTTACCTCGCCTATCTTGAAATAGAGTTTGTCGGGAATTTTTATTTCAGAATAAGAATAATTCTGCATCTTGATGGCTCGGTCTTGAAAAATTGTTTATCAGGCCGGCAGGGATGCACCAAAATCCATAGTAAGCCGGTCTGTAATCTTTTTATGGATATTATTAACCTCACCGTCTTCGAGGGTTTTTTCAGAAGATCTGTAAGTAATCCTTATTGAAACACTCCTCTTTCCGGCTGGAATGGAAGCCCCCTCAAAGATATCGAACAAATGCGTCTTTTCAATGAGCTCCTCACCGATGCTGTTGATCTTTTCCAGAATAGACATTGTTTCAATATTTTTATCTGTAATTATTGTAATATCCCTTGTAGAAGCAGGAAATTTCGGTAACTGTCCGACGGTTTTATTCCGGCCTGAAAGAGCAAGAAGAGTGTTGCAGTTCAGCTCAAAAATAAAAGCTTTTTGTTTTAAGTCAAAATTGCACAGAACTTCAGGATGCACTTCTCCGATAATGCCTATATTTTCGTTTCCTGCAATTATTCGAGCAGCATATCCATATCTTATATAGTTGCATAATTCAAACGGCATTTTTGTGAACCGGACATTGTCTATATTCAAACCGGCAAGAAGCCCTTCAACAGCACCCTTAATGTCATAAAAATCACAGTCGGTATCCTTTTCATACCATGTCTGACTATACCGGCCGCCTGTCATCAGTCCCACCGCCATTTCAATTTCTTCGGGGAGACTCTCATTCCCATTGCCCAAAAATATCTTTCCTGTTTCAAAAATCTTAAGGTTTCTTACCTGTTGAGACAGGTTGCGGTGCATTGTTTCGAGAAGACCTGGAACAAGAGATGTTCTCATCACATTCTGCTCTTCCGAGAGAGGATTTAAAACATGCAGGAGTCTTCTTTTCTGGTCATCTGAAGAAAGATTCAGGCGGTCGCATGATGATTCGCCAATAAAGCTGTAATTAACTGCCTCGGTGAAAGAGAGCCCCGTCATTATATTTTTAATCGTTTCTCTTAAAACAAGCGTTTTTAAAGGCTGAGAGGTTTCGGACTGCATGAGAGGCAGGGAAGACGGGATCCTGTTATATCCATAAAGACGTGCCGCTTCTTCCATTAGATCAACAGGCCTTGCGATGTCAACCCTGAAAGAAGGGGTGGTTACTTTAATCGTATCGGCTCCGCTGTTTTTTACTTTAAATTCGATAGATTCTAACAATGATCTTATCGTGCTCTTGTCAAGTTCCGTGCCGAGCACCCTTTCGGTTGCGCTGATGCCAAGTTCGATAATTTCCTTCTTTTGTATTAACGGGTATTCATCAATAACACCTTTTATTGACTTTCCTTTTCCCATTTCCGTCACAAGGCCGGCAGCCCTTACAAGCGCCTTAACCGTTCCACCCGGATCGACTCCCCGCTCGAAACGGTAAGAGGCTTCGGTGCTAAGCCCTATTTTTTTTGAGGTTTTACGGATGCTTAACGGATTGAAATATGCGCTTTCAATAAGGACTCTTTTCGTGGAGCTACCTATTTCGGAATTGAGTCCTCCCATGACACCGGCTATTGCAACAGGCTTATTGCCGTCGCAAATCATAAGCATATCTGGGTCCAATGCCCGTTCTTTCCTGTCAAGGGTTATAAAGGTCTCTCCCTTTTTTGCCATCCGGACTACGATCCTGTTTTCTGCCAGAAGATCGAAATCAAATGCATGAAGGGGCTGACCACATTCCAGCATGATGAAGTTTGTTATGTCGACGATGTTGTTTATCGGCCTTTGCCCGACTGATATGAGGCGTTTTCTGAGCCAGAACGGGGAAGGGGAGACGGTTATATCCGTAACAAGGCCGGCTGCATACCGGGGGCAATGCTCAGGAGCTTCAATTTTTACCGACGTAAAGTCAAAAATTTCCCTATTTTTACCCGGCCGCCTTGCATCCGGATATTTAATTTTAGTCTTTTGTATGGCGGCAATTTCTCTTGCTATTCCGATTACGCTGAGGCAATCGGACCGGTTCGGAGTAATGCCGATCTCAAGCACATAGTCTGAAAGGCCAATAGCGTGGACGATGCTGCATCCTGCCTGCAGATTGCCGGGAAGGATCATTATTCCGCTTCTGTCTTCCCCAAGCTCCAGCTCTCTTTCGCTGCAAAGCATTCCTTCCGACCTTTGACCGCGAATTTCACATTCTGCAAGGAGTGATCCGTCCGGAAAAACTGTTCCGGGCAGGGCCAGAGACGCAAGCAAATTCTCTTTTACGTTTGGGGCGCCGCATACAACCTGCAAAATCCTGTCACCTGCGTCAACCCGGCAAATCTTCAGCTTACCTGCATCGGGATGAGGATTTATTTCAATTATGCGCCCTACAACGACTTTTTCAAGATAGTCGAACGGGTCCGCGATTGATTCGACTTCAAGTCCGGCCATCGTCAGGGCTGATGTC
>JAHJRK010000125.1 GCA_018830925.1 Pseudomonadota bacterium | reverse complement strand
GCTTTCGGCCAGGAGTGTTCAGGACCCTTATATGCTTTGGTTGTATCATGAAAATTGCGGTATTCGATATCGGGTCTTAATATAAGTTTAATTTCTTTGTCATCAGATAACCGTCTGTCGTCGTTTCCGTCCGGCAATCTTTTGAAAATAAGGCGTATTGCATTTTCACCGGTTACCATATGAAGCGTTATATCGAAAAAAATGTGTTCACCCTGGCCGGTTGGTACGCGGTAATGCCAGACCCCGAAGCCTTTGGAGTCTAATTCAAAAGAAGAGAGGCAATCAAGACAAATGTCCTGAGAAAAACCCTGAAAGACAATCCACGTACGGCATCTTGTGAAAGCGATAAGGCGGTCCACAGGATACTCATTATGAATATTTGCGGCTATGAGAGCGTCGTATTTGCTGTTCAATACGCACCATGAAACGGGGCTGTGCAGCAAGGCTCCCCGTCCGTTTGTGTCCAGAAAGACGATGGAGTTTTTAAGCAGTTCAGGGCGTGTGAAGGATCTTTTTACTTGTACATTTTCCGGTCCTGAAAGAAAAAGAAGAGAAGCTTCGTCATGCTTTGTCTGACCCGTATCGTAAACCGTAAGCTTAATGGTTAAACGATGGTGTTCGGACGGAGTTTGAATAGGAGAAAAAAGGGCAAAGAAGGAACCGTCCCGGCGGGGCAGGCCCTCTTCCTGGGATAAGACGTAGTCACGGTTTATTACGCGGGACAGAAATGGCCTATCAGCCACAACCATCAGAAAGTGGCCGGGCGGTACCATAACCTCTCTTTTGAGATCTTTCGGCCAGCGCCAGACAATTACCCGTGTCTCTTTGGTAAATGGATTCAGGTTCCTGCAGAATTCAAGCGGGTTATCTGAAAGAAAATCCGCTTGCTTATCGACGTCTAATTCTCCTATATCATTATACCCGTGATATAACCTGAAAACCTCAAGGGCTTTTGCCCGCATTTTATTCCGCGTAACTTTTTCAGGCGGAATAAAAGCATTACCTGCATTAACGTTTATTAGATCTGAATCTTTTTCATCCGTTGATAAACATAAGGCCCGGCCCGGATCGAGCAAGCATGAATTGATATTTCCTGAGGATTCTATTTTGATTCTATCTGATGAGATTAAATCAAAGTAAGCCGTTCCGTCCATTCCCGCTTTTTTAGAGTTCCAGGAAGCTGTCGTTTTATTTTTGTCATCAAGATTGACAACTATAAGAAGCTTTTTCCCTGTAGGAAGATGATGACGAAAGAGAACCATATGATTTCCGGGGCCCTGCCCGATCAAGTTTAAATCTGTTTTGTCGAAAAAGGCAGGATGGGTTTTTAAGATATCTGAAAGTCGTTTTAAATGATCAACCTGATTATCTTTTGCACCCCAGTTAAGGGAAGAGGCGCCGTGCACATCGATTTTTTCCTCGGCAAGCCATTCCACTCCGTTTGCAAAACCAAAAGATCCTTCCGGAGAGGAAAGAGCAGACAAAGCGGTTCGCATCATGGCATACGTTTTCGATCGGGAAGCAAGCCTGTTATTGTCATGCGTTTCTGCAAAGTGTACAAGAATCCCGTCTTCACCGGAAAGGCCGATTGCACCGGGAAGATAATTTTCTATCTGACCGCGATCGTAATTTTGAAACAATTCGGAGTAGGCCCAGTTAAAATTGCCTGCGTTCAGAATATCCCGTGTTACAGATATTTTTCCACCAAGTCCTTCCAGCAGGAAAATGGTATCCGGGAACTGTTCCCTGACTGAAGAGACGATGAATCGCCAGGCAGGAACGGGAATCATGTAGCCGGCATCACAGCGGAAGCCGTCAACTCCTCTTCGGCACCAAGTCAGGAATACATCCGCCATGTATTTCCATAGATCCTTCTCTGAGTAGTTGAGCATTGTGAGGTCTTCCCAACGCACACCCCATGCGCCGGGGACTTCGATACGCCCGTCATTGCCTCGCACTAGCCACTCCGGATGAGTTTCGTGCAGGGAGGCCCCCCACCCCGTGTGGTTAATGGCGATATCTATGAAAATTTTTGCGCTGCGCGCATGGACAGCATCAACCAGTTCTATGAATTGTTCAAGAGGAGTTGCGCGGGTATCGAATTCTGCCAGTGCGGGATCGACGGATGTAAACCCCAAAGCCGCAAAAGGGCTTCCGAAACGGCCCATGCGGGCGTAAGTTGTCGGAGTGGGGTTAATCGGAAGAAGCTGAATGATTCTGATTCCCAGCCTGCCTATAATAAAATCGAGTTCCCGGATAAGATCGCGGAAGGTTCCCGATTTAGGGATTACGGTATATCCTTTTCCGTCAAGGTTTTGTATCCATTTTTCTTCAGTTGGGTCCGGGATGCCCATACCGTCTTTGTTAGGACCAAACTGCCTTACGAAAGCATTGTAAATAATGTTGGCGCAACAGGAACCGGCCGGTTCTACATTGATTATGGTATTGGGGCCTTCGGGCCAGACAGGATTTGCGTCGCCATCTTTTAAAAAAAAGCATTTTGCTTCAAAGTGCCCGACTTCGCATAAAGGAACGGTTATCCGGAAATATACTTCACTGATCTTCTTCATGGGAAGGTCGAACCAGCCCCTTCCAAGAGGCGGCTCATCGTAAAGGACTTCTCTTATTATTTCGTTCCTGCCGGTTCCGGCATGACCCAGGTTTGTGCGGAGCCAGGCGCTTCCTTTCAGAGGAGCCGGAAGAGTTAGAATGAAAGTCTGTGTATCACCCTTAAACATCAGTATGTGTGTCCCCGGAGACGGGATTTGTGATCCCCGGAATAAATTTTCCATGATCAATTATTCCTCGAAAACATGTTTTACAAGATGTCCCAGCTCCGGAAATATCAAGTTTTTGCACGCAAGTTTGCAGGCTTTAAGGCTGCCCGGCATGCAAAATACTATGGTTTTTCCGATAACCCCCGCTGTGGCGCGGGATAATAATGCCGCCGAGTCTATCTCTTCAAAACTAAGCTGGCAGAAAAGAGGCCCGAACGCAGTAAGTTCTTTTTCAAATAAAGGGCGTACAGCTTCAATTGTCACATCCTTGCCGGTAATCCCTGTGCCGCCAGTCAATAAGAGAGCCTGAGCGTTCCGATCATGAATAGCTTTTCCAATTGTCTCGGTTATTCCGTAAACGTCATCAGGAACAACCTTATAGAAGACAATATCATGCCCTTCTTTTATTGCCGTTTTTTTTATCCAGTCTCCGCTTTCATCGTTCTCTTCAGACCTTGTTGTTGAAACTGAAATGACGCCTATTCGAATCCTCCCCGGGGTATTTTTTTTGTGTTCATTTACGCCCATAATTTATCCTTTTTCCAATACGACCTGGTCGATTCCATCATGTTCGGACAAAAGCACATTTACTGTTTCAAGTTTCCTTGTCGCAATCTGTTTGCCTACATAGTTTGCCTGAACAGGAAGCTCTCTGTGACCTCTGTCGACAAGGACGGCGAGCTCTATACGGTCCGGCCTTCCGTAATCCATGATCGCATCCATGGCAGCTCGTATCGTCCTGCCGGTAAAGAGTACATCATCGACAAGAACTATCTGCTTTTCATCGATTGAAAAGAAAATATCGGTAGCCTGGACGACCGGATGATGGCTTATCCTGGTCCAATCGTCCCGGTAAAGAGTGATATCGATTACTCCGGCCGGTATTTCAATGCCTTCTGTTTTTTTGATTAAAGCCTGTATCCTTCTGGCAAGAAAAACGCCGCGTGTTTGAATTCCGATAAGGGACAGGTTTTCGGTACCTTTGTGAACCTCGAGTATTTCATGGGTAATTCTGGTGATAATACGCTCTATATCCGCTGCATCAAGTATTGGATATGATTTTTTCATGGCTTCTCCAGTATTGGGTCTGGTAAGGTTGATAAGCTTTACCTTATATGATAATAACTAACATAAATAACATAGATTATTATATCATGCGTGTTTTTTTGTTCAAGAGCTAAATGATAATCTTAATCCGGTTAATGCCTGTTCGAATAGCCTTGATTTTACATAATATTTTATCTAATGTGGATTCATGATGATGGTTTCGTAAAAAGTCCCGATATGCTCACTTTCCCAAAAAGCTCAAAGCCATTCGCATATTACTTTTTACGG
>JAHJRK010000124.1 GCA_018830925.1 Pseudomonadota bacterium | reverse complement strand
GAAGTCATTAAAATTCATAAGCCACACCGGCAAAAACAGACCTTCCAGCCCCCAGATACCCACTCATCACGCTTTTGAATGTGGTTTGATCGGTGAAGGTTGTCAAATGAGTATCATACTCTTTATCAAACAAGTTGTTGCCGGACAGTGAGAGAATCCAGTGTTTGTATAAACGCTGTTGTTTTACCTTTACCGTTACCTGTGTAAACCTTGATATAACCTTTCATCTTATCTTCCCCTTATAAGCCTATTGGTAGGGCAGGGGAGATACTCCGCAAGGAGGCTTCCCTTCAATGTTGCTTTTAAAAATCATATCTCAAACCCAGGAAGAACATTCTTCCCGGCATGGGATAGCCTTGGACGTACTCATAATCCTTGTCAAAGAGGTTTTGAATCTCTCCTTTCAGAGTAACGCTTCCGTATTTTTCAGCATCCAAAATCTTCTTGCTGACAGTCAGATTGGCTACCGTGAAACTGCCCTTTTCAATTACGGGAGCTACCCATGTAGGAGGACCAGCGCTTTCCCAATCATCAATATTCTGTTTCCCCGTATAGGCAAGGTTCAGGTTGGCGGAAAACCCGCTGAAGTCAGATACAGTGATGCCGTAGGATACATGGAGATCCGATGTGTAGTTGAGGTCTTCATTCGCTTCCTTATCCTTGTATTTGGTGAGATAAGTGAAACTAACGTAGGGCTTGACCTGATAATCCCAGGAGAATAGAGAACCGATATCGTACGAAAACTCACCTTCAAAACCCTCAATTTCAGCCTTCCCAAGATTTCTGTATGATGTAATACGAGGAGCTTTCGTGTAGCGCTCGATCTTATCCTTGAAATCGGTATGGAAATAGGTAAGCCCGGCGTTGAAAGAGGCGTATGAGAGGTCAAGGCCTCCTTCATAGGTCTCGCCCTCCTCAGGTTTCAAATTGGGGTTGCCCACATAACGCGTAGCCCCCATCATCATATCGCCGGCCAACTGTTGCGCTGTGGGCATCCTGAATGCCTCTCCGTAGTTTGCCCTCAGCTTCAGCCAGTCTGTGAGGAGGTAGGCCGCGCCGACTTGGGGAGACGTGTGATCAGCGCTCTCTTTCCCCCCGTCGCCCTTCATGTCCACCTCATATTCGTCATATCGCACGCCGCCGGTAATTATAAGCTTCTGATCAAAAAGTCTGGCCTTGGCTAAGAGAAAACCGGCCGGGTTGTCATATTCTGAGTTTTTCGAAGAAGATGTGCTTTTCGTTTCGTAATTCACCCAGTCAACCCCTCCAGTAAGGAGAAAATACTTCTGGTTGTAAGAGAACTGTGCCTGGGCTCCCTTTGGATCCACTGTTGTCTTGCTATGGTAGTTAGAAGTGGGGTTAAACCATTCGTTTTCATCTTTGCCGTCAAAATATCTGACTTTCCAGAAAAAGAGTCCGTTCTGGGTTTTCCCGTCATAGATAAAATCAACCGATCTGTTGCCTGTATCACTATAATCGTCAAGATCGTTCTGGCTGAAGTAGCCCGGATTACCCACATGATCAACATCAAAATAGGTGTAAATGACACCGATACGATTCCTTGGCAGGAACTCATAGCCAAGATTCAGACTGCTGTTTTCTTTGTGATTATAACCGGTGTTGTAATACCTTGCTCCATTGGCAGTATCGTAATCATCTCTGGAATCACTGGTAAAACTGCCGGAAAAGTCAAAGGCCTTATACTTTCCCGAAAATCCTGCACTTCCTTCCTTATAGTCATAGCTTCCCAAAAGTCCTTCAACAAAGGCGGTCGGTTTGCCCTTTCCCTGTTTGGTAATCACGTTTACGACTCCGCCCATAGCGGCTGAACCGTATTGAACAGAGGCAGGTCCTCTTATTATTTCCACCCTCTCTATGTTTTTAGTCATAATTTTGGCCGCATTACCGGTTCCTGCTCTTCGTCCGTCAATCAGGATCAGCACTTTGCCCGCAAGGTCAACGCCGGTCGCATCCGTTCTGAAACCACGTATGCCGACAGAGGTTGAAGCGCCCGGATATTTATGGATGTGTCCAATACCCTTTTCAGCAAGCAAATCTCCCAGATCCGTTGCCGAGGAATCTTTGATCTCTTCTTCATCAATAATTGTTACATTAGTGGTAATCTCCTTTTTCTTTTCTTTTACCCTGCTTGCCGTGACCACAACCTCTTCCAGTGTGGCCATCCCTTTCTTTTCCTTCGTCGCCGTTTCGGCACGGCAAATCCCTGTAAAGACCAGAGGAATACAAATAAATAAAAATATCATACGCTTAAACATAATACTTTCTCCTTTCCCAAATTAAAAAATGTTAATCTGGGTCCGGGCATAAAAAAACCCGGACCGAAATGAATCGATCCGGGGATTTCCCTTTTTTATCCTCTGATCTTACTAAATACCTCGGTCCTCGAATGGTATTTTCGAGATCTTTGCATAACACCCAAAAATCTCTTTTCTTATTCAGGCAGGTCTTCTGACTTACGGATCAACCTACTTGCCGCACCTTCCCGGACCGTGAAACGGCCAGTGGTTTAACGCGGTTTTCGTCCCCGATTACAGCGGCGGGCCCGCCCTCGATTCTAACGAGGTTCCCTTTTATGCTCGAGATACAAGCACCTGAATGATTATCTTGTTATATATTTATATTTTCAAAGTCAATAAATTTTATTAAATAAAGGATTCAAGGGGTCGAGGGTTCGAGTGCAGAAGGGTGCGGGGAAAACAACAAGCTCACCTTCTGTAAAAAATACTCAGCATATTTCAAGAATCAGAAACCTAATCTTTTATTTTCATGAGTCTTTCCGGTACCGGTGTTACGCGCGGAAATCTGCCGATAGGACTCTCATCTACCAATAACGTACATCCGTACGCCGCTTCAAGGGTTTGAAACGTCAGCACTTCATCCGGCTTTCCCCGGCTAACAATTTGACCTTCCTTTAAAAGGAGCAGGGTCTTGCCGTACATGGCGGCAAGATTCACATCGTGTGACACCATAACAACCGTAATATCTCTTTCCTTCTGCAATTTTTCCATCAGATCCATAATCCGGGTCTGGTGAGCAAGATCAAG
>JAHJRK010000123.1 GCA_018830925.1 Pseudomonadota bacterium | reverse complement strand
CAGGCGGCAATGACAGTTGAATATGCAGATCCCTTCCCTTCCGTGTTTTTCCATAAACAAGGCAACTTGGGAAATATTTATCTTCCGGGTATTCTTCAATAATCTCGCCAGCTGTGACAGCATCTTCAATTTCATAACGATCTATAGCTCTCTTGATCATCCTTTTAACTGCATGATCAGAAAAGCGATATTTTCCTATGCTTATTTTAACTTTAATTTCTTCTATTGTCACTATTTTATTCCGATTATTATTTTAGCAGTAAATAGTGATGTTGATGTATACGCCGAACATCTTTCTCGTAATTTTAACGGCTCAGTTTAGATACGCCGAAGGGTACTTTGGTTTTTAAAGTTTTTGTATAAGGTCGCACAGAAGGCGCACGCCGAACCCGGTTCCCCCGACGCCGCAATAGTCAGTCTCTTTCTTTGTATATGCGGGTCCTGCTATATCGATATGCGCCCACCTCGTATCTTTTATGAATTCGGAGAGGAACAGGGCCGCGGTTATGGCACCCCCCCATTTTGAGCTGCTCATGTTGCTTATATCGGCAAATTCGCTTTTCAATAATTCCCTGTAGTCTTCAGGAAGAGGCATCCGCCAGCAGCGTTCGCCTGTCTTTTTTGCGGATTGAATTATTTTCTCAGCGAGCTCATCGTCGGGGGAAAAGAGTCCTGCGATCTTTTCTCCAAGAGCAACAACACATGCGCCGGTTAAGGTTGCAACATCTATCAGTATATCCGGTATGTGTTCTTTCAGGACATAAGAGATGGCGTCGGCAAGAATCAGCCGTCCTTCGGCATCAGTATTGTTGATTTCAATTGTTTTCCCGTTATAACCTGTAATAATATCTCCGGGTCTTGCAGCATCGCCTGACGGCATGTTTTCAACAAGAGGAATTGCCCCGATTATTCTGACCTTTGGTTTCATTTTTGCGGCAGAGATAAGTGTTGCGGCAACTGCAGCAGCTCCTGACATATCCATTTTCATGTCTTCAAGAGAGCCGGAAGGCTTTAAATTTATTCCGCCCGAGTCGAATGTTATGCCTTTTCCGACAAGGGCTATGGTTTTTTTTGCGCCTTTCGGATCATATTTCAGAATAAGAAGCCTCGGCTTGTTCCGGCTGCCGGCTGCGACGGCAAGAATTGATCCGAACCCCAAGCGCTTGAGATATTTATAATCAAAATTTTTTATTATAAGGTTCTCTTTTTTGGCGATCGAAGCTATGATTTTTGCAAACTGCTCCGGTTTTTTAAAGTTTGAGGGGGTGCTGACCCATTCTCTGGCAAGAAGGGTTCCTTTGCACACTGTTTCAACCTGTGAAGGCAAACCTGAAAAATTTATCATAATTTGCGGTTCGACAAAAAAGTTGATTTTTTCAAGCGGTTTATTTTTCTTTTCCTCTTTATATTTATTGAAGAGATGATTTCCCAGAAAAGCGCCTTCCAGCATAGGCTCGATAATATCTTTGATCTCCATCCCGAGTATGCCGGAAGAAGGCGCTGCGATCATAATGCTTCTGAGCCTGTTTTTAATGCATTTTCTTACGGCTTTGCCGCACACGGCGCGCAGCGATTCCGCATCAATTTTATTTTTTTTCCCGAGACCAAGAAAGATAACCCGCGGCGATTTCAAGGAAGGCAGGTTGTAAAGGGTTAACTCATCACCCCTGGCTCCTTTGAATTCTCGTGCAGTTTCAGTTTTGCCTGTAAGGAATATGACTCGTTCATTTTCATGCAATTGTTCATCTTCGGCAACCGGTATAACAACGGCATCCGTTTGTAATTTGTAAAGATCGCCTGTTTTTAAGTTCAGCATTTTAATTCCTCTATTTACATTCCGATGGACTTTTTACGAGTCTATCAACCTTTGTAAGTTTTATAGGTTTCTCTGATTCTGTTCAGCATAGCTTCAAGTTCATCCGCAGAGAGCGCGGCTATTGTGCCAGGGTCTCCTTTTGCCGTGTGTTCGATTTTCTTAGCTTCATTTGAAATATCTGTGAGACCCAGACTTGAAGCTGCGCCCTTGATTGAATGAGCTGCCTTTTCGGCAGCATTGAAATCGCCGGTGTTTATCGCGGTTTTCAGTTTAGCAATATCGCCCGTTGTTGTATTTATAAAAAGTTCAATCAGCTCAAGATAATCTTCTTTGTCAAAACCGATTTCCCCGGCAAGTTTTTCAAAGTTCATATCTTCTCCCTGCTGAAAATATACTTTTCAAGAATTTCAAAGATGTTTTCACGTTTAACAGGCTTCGTAATGTAATCATCCATACCGGCTTCAATACATTTTTCCCTGTCGCCTTGCATGGCATGGGCAGTTAACGCTATTATGGGTATGACCGCGTATCCGCGCCTTCTTATTTCTTTTATCGCATCCATTCCATCCATCTCGGGCATCTGGATATCCATGAAAATTATATCAAAATCGTCCGGAGAAGATGAAAATTTGTCAACCGCTTCGAGTCCGTTACATGCTATTTCAACCTGATAACCGGCTTTTGTGAGTATCATCTTCGCGAGTTTCTGGTTCACCGGATTATCTTCCGCGAGAAGTATCCGTACCGAATGCTTCAGATCCTCTTTCACTGAATACTGAGTCATCATTTTTGTTTCGCCGCCGGTATCCTGCGTTTTCCCGCTCTCTTTATCGGCCAGCATTCTCTCTATCATCTGAAACAACTTGTCCCTTCGTATGGGCTTGCTCAGAAAACCGTTAAACCCGGCCTCTTTACATGTTTTTGCTTCACGGCCTGTAAATGAAGAAAACGCAATCATCAAGAGGCGTTCAAAGGGCCTGCCGGATTTCCTGATCTGTATCGCAATATCATATCCGCTGATATCCGGAAGCTGTATATCGCTGATCAAAAGATCGAAAGGTTTTTCGCATTCCAATGCCTTTTCCAATGCAGGAATAACTTCTTTACCGTGGATTAAGGAAACAACATGCATACCTGCCAGTTCCAGAACATGAGTCAGGATATCAAGATTGGTTTTGTTGTCATCGAGTATAAGAACCTTTTTGCCTGAAAGGGAAACAGGATCAAATCTGCGTATTTTTGTCTTTTCCGATTTATTGAACCATGCGGTAAAGTGAAAAGCGCTCCCTTCGCCGGGTTTGCTTTCAACCTGTATATCGCCTTCCATGAGATTGGCAATTTTCTTGCAGATTGACAGGCCGAGACCCGTCCCGCCGTATTTTCGTGTGGTTGAACCGTCAACCTGCCGGAACGGCTCAAAAATAACCGAGAGTTTGTCTTCCGGAATTCCT
>JAHJRK010000122.1 GCA_018830925.1 Pseudomonadota bacterium | reverse complement strand
GTCAGCCTGTCAAGAACATAAGCCCCGCAGCAGTAATCCTCATGGGTTGTTGTCACCAACCCTCTTTTCATGCGGGTTGAGCAGGTAATAAGATCAATCGCTATGTGATCTTCGAAAAGAGTGATGTTTTTATGACTCTTTGCATGTTCAACAAGGACTCTTTCGAGTTCTTTTCCGGTCATGTCCTGGGCATGTACTATACGTTTTTGAGAATGCCCGCCTTCACGCCCGAGATCAAGTTCCGGCGGCGTCTTTTCCTTATGGCCTTTCCCGTTCCTCAGGTTGAATTGGACACCAAGGTCTATAAGTTCACCGATTCGCTCTGGCCCGTTTTTAACGACCATCTCAACAACTTCCCTGTTGCAAAGGCCGTCGCCCGAATCGAGGGTATCACGGATATGAAGATCAAAAGAATCGAGAGAGCCGAATACCGAAGCTATTCCTCCCTGTGCAAGCGCGGTATTGCTGTCCATTATCCCTCTTTTGGTTACAATCGCGACACTTCCGTAATCTGCAACTTTAAGCGCAAATGTCAGCCCCGCAACACCGCTTCCGATAATTAAATAATCTGTTGTAATATCCAAGATTAAATCTTTCGTAACTACTCAGGTTGTTTAGGCTGTAGGCTGTTAGCTAAAAATCTACAGCCAAAACGCCTGCAGCCTTTCCACTCGTGCAGTTTAGTATAATGATCTCCTCTTTTCGCGCCTTGCGCTGTATCCTATTATAATTCCTAAAATAAGAACAGCGGCCCCGCTGAAGAACCATTTGATATTCTGCTGCTGCAAAACCTTCGTCAATTCCTCTTCAAGGCTTTCGGCTTTTTTACTTTGTTCCGCAAGTTTCTGGGTCGCCTTTTTATGGTCCGATTCGAGCTGAATATAGCCTCCGGAATTGTTTTTTAAGTTTTCGTAGGTTTTTGTAATTTCAACAAGATTCTGCCGGCTTTCTGAAAGCTGTAGGCCAAGTTCTTTTACTTCGCCACTTAACTTAGCATTCTCCGTGCGCAAAACGGAAACCTGGGATCCAAGCAAAGATTCTTTTCCCTGTAATCGCTTCAAAATCTGGCTGCTTGTTTTTTCCGGAGTAAGGTATTTGCCCGACACCCAGCCCTCCTTCCCGTTTGGAAGGCGGACCCTTGCCCATTCACCATCTATTGAGAGCGTTTCAACTTCCTGCCCGGATTCAAGCACCTCTAAGATCTTATATTCAGTCCCCCGTCCTGCTCTCATCGTTATCTTTAATATATCCCTGACATACATTGTCTCAGCCTGGACGGCAGAAGCAAAGAAGGCAGCCACACTTCCTGTTATTACACACCATTTTATCAGAGAGTTCATGTCTTTATTCTCCATAAATAATATCACGGGTTGACGAAAAGGTAATAAAGCAATACCTTTATTTAGCCTTTATACAAATCTGTCAATAATTTCTTTTAAAAAATAATTGTTTATGATAATAAAACAGCACTATCTGTTTTTTTATTACATAAATCAGGTTATTGAATTTATTTTCAGGGTTAATTTAATACATGATAGCATTCGATTTAAGATGTGCCAACGGACATATTTTTGAAGGATGGTTTGAAGACAGCCGGGCTTTCGAAAGTCAGAAAAAAAAGAAGCTGATTTCCTGCCCGGTATGTAACGATATATCTGTTTTCAAAGTTCCGACGACATTTGCGATAAAATCTTCAGGCAATGACGCAACTCCTTCAGGCAAGGAGATCGCCCTTGCAGAAATAACAAAAAAAGTGGCTGAGTTCGTTGAAAATAATTTTGATAATGTAGGAACAGAATTTGCGACCGAAGCCCTTAAAATCCACTATGGCGTTTCCGAACCCCGAAATATACGTGGAGTCAGCACCAGTTTGGAAGAAAAAACAATGAAAGAAGAAGGAATTCAGTTTTTCAAGGTTCCTATCCCTGCCCCTCCCGAAACCGACTCATAATTGATAAACTTGTTCCGTGATATAATGTTGACAATCCTGCTGTCGAGGACTATAAATAAGAGCGGTTAATTTTTAAAATTATTTTCATTGTTTATGATGGCTCCGTAAAAAGCTTCCGCCGAAGGCGGACAATGCTCACACGGTTCGACAAGCTCACCATGACATTTATTGAGCCTGTTTGGAGTAAAGTCGAAGGAAAAGATGAAGCGCAACTAAGCATAATGACTTTTTGGGAAGCCGTCAGGTTTGATTGGCATAAACGTTCAAATACAAGGAAATCAAAATGAACATCTTTGTTGGAAATTTGTCGCGAGAGGCTACAGATGAAGATTTGAAAAAACTTTTTGAAGCCTTCGGAGAGGTTGCAACGGCTAATGTTATCAAGGAGAAGTTCGGCGGCCAGCCAAGAGGCTTTGGGTTTGTCGAAATGCCTGCGAAAGCGGCGGCTCAGACCGCTATCACCGAACTCAACGGCAAAGAATTCATGGGCCGGGCACTTAATGTCAACGAGGCGCGCCCCCGCACAGATGACCGTGGTGGTCGCGGAGGAAGACCGAGTGGTGGTGGCGGCAGACGTCCCGGCGGAGACAGAAGACCCGGAGGCGGAGGCAGACCGGGTGGCGACAGGCGACCAAGGTAAACATTGATGTAATTTAGAAAATTCGTGCAGAGTGCAAATAATGCTCTGCACGAACATCCCTTTTATTTACATCAACTATTTCCCCAGGCTATACCGCATATCAATAATTAATGCCTTGTCTCTTATAATCCCGGCTTTTTTTGCAGCTTCATACCATGTAATCGCCTTCAGGTTTTATTCAAGATCCATTCCCTCTTTCATCCTCATTAGACCTGTGGCAAAATAAGTTACAGCCGTTCTTGTTGTCTCTTTAAACCTTTCCGAATAGGTTCTTTGCTTTAACCTGGTCTGAATTTGGATTCTTAATACTGTGAATTTTCACACGCTCGCCGCACTTTTTTTTCAATGCCGGATTTTCATACTGAAACAATAAGAGACGCTCTCTTAAAAAGTCCATCATATATGTATTCTATCCAAAATCCGTGTTGACCCTTTTCTTATAGTGATATAATAAATAATTAAATATTATCTGCTGTTTTATACGGGGTTGCCTGCAATGCCTTCCGGAACAATCAAAGAATATCAGGAAAAAATTGAATTTTATGAGCTGGTTTTGGACAACATCCGCAATGGGGTGATGATCACAGAGCCTGATGGAAAAATCATTTTTTTCAGCTCAACCTACGGAAATTTTATAGGAATTGACCCGAAATCGACAATTGGGAAAAATTGCGCGGATGTTGTTGAAAATACCCGTATGCCAACAGTGGCCCAGACCGGTATTCCTGAGATAAATCATCCACACAGAATTATGGGCCAGGACATGGTGGTCCAGCGCATACCTATATTAAAGGATGGAAAAGTCATTGCCGTCTATGGCCAGGTTATGTTCGAGGATGTCCGGGATGTGCAGGCTCTGGCTGCAAAGCTCAATATTCTGGAATCCAAGGTCAAGCTGTATGAAAAAGAACTGGTAAGCCTGAGAGCTTCCAAGTATACGATCAAAAATATTGTCGGCAAAAGTGAAGCCATAACGGGATTAAAACAGCTGGCCCTCAAAGCCGCCAAAACCAGTGCTCCTGTTCTGATCCTTGGAGACAGCGGGACAGGCAAAGAGCTTTTTGCACATGCCATCCATCATGCGAGCGGCCGGCGCCCCTTCCCGTTTGTGAGGTTGAATTGCGCGGCTATTCCAAAAGAGCTTCTGGAGGCTGAGCTCTTCGGATATGAACCAGGCGCCTTTACAGGAGCCGGAAGCAAGGGCAAGCCGGGCAAGTTTGAACTTGCTCACCGGGGAACGATTTTTTTAGATGAGATAGGGGAGCTTCCTTTGGAAATGCAGCCAAAACTGCTTCGGGTAATAGAGGAAAAAGAGATTGAACGATTGGGAGGAACCCGTGTTTCCCGTTATGATTTCAGGCTGATTGCCGCGACTCAGGAGAATCTGGCGCAAAGCGTGGAGCTGGGAAAGTTCAGAAAAGATTTATACTACCGCCTCAATGTAATTCCAGTCCAGATCCCGCCGCTTCGGGAAAGAAAAGAGGATATAAGGGTCATAACGGAGCATCTTGTTAATAGTTTGAATAAAGATCTTGGTATGAATGTGACCCGGATTTCTCCGGAAGTTATGAGCATCTTTGAAAAATACGACTGGCAGGGGAATGTCCGTGAACTGAGCAATGTTTTAGAGCGCATCCTGTACTCTATTGAAGGAAACACAATAGAGGTAAATCACCTGCCTTTTTTTCTGCAATCATTGGGAGCTGGCGTTACTCCGTACAATCCGGCCTCTCTGAAGAGGTTGCGGGAAGAGATGGAAAGAGAGGCTCTCGTACAGGCCATCCGGCTGGCGAATAATAATAAAAAGAAGGCTTCAGAGAAGCTGGGTATCCATCGCACTGCATTATATAAGAAGATGAAGAAGCTGAATATTCCTGTCAATTAAATCTTGTTTTTAAAATATATGTAGCTTTTTTTCTACATGTAGATATACGGCTACCTTTCGTTAAAGATTGATATTTCCATACAAAATCCTGATCAAGCCATAATTATGTAGATTTTATTCTACACAGCAGAAAAATGAAGCGCACTCATTAATATTTTATAATTCAATAAAACACAGCTGTTTAGGTAATTTTCTGTTTTGATCTTATATTTGGCCTCTCTTTTGCAGTAAAGACAACAAAGAATAACATTAGGATAACAATAGCAATTGAAGCTCCCCGCCACAGAGCGGGCTGGGAATCTTCGACCGTAAGGAATATAATCTGTTTTTAATTCGCTCACTAACCCCGCCGCAAGCAACGGGGAATGCGCTCGCTGTTTCGGTTCAATATCTACGATTTTCACCTAACCGTTTTTTTAGATAACAGTTCTTTTGTTTTTATAAAAAGGGAAGATGGCCCATGGACATCAGCGAACCTGCCGTTGAAAAAAAAGATATTCTTTATCTGTCAGATGAAAATTTCAATGTGGGTAATGTCTGCCTGGTTACAGGAGCGGGGAGCGGAATCGGAAGGGCAACGGCCATCGCCGCAGCGGCAAACAACCTGATGACCGTCGGCCTTGACATTGACGAAAAAGAAGGGAAAAGAACACAGAAAATGGCCCGCGATATGGGCGGCCAAATGATTTTTATCAAAGCAGATCTTACCCGCGACGAAGAAATTGCACAGGCCGTTTCCGAAGCATCCAAACTGGGAAGTATAAAGTTTCTGGCAAACATAGCCGGAATTCAGCATATCGATTCAATCGAAAACTTCCCGATGGAAAAATATGACACAATGCACAGGATCATGCTGCGGGCGCCCTTATACCTCTCCAAGCTTGTCATTCCATACATCAAAAAAAGTTCCGGAGGAACGGGAGCCGTCGGAAACATGGCTTCAGTTCACGCTCATATCTGCACAATCAACAAGCCGGCCTATAATATCATGAAGTTCGGTCTGCGGGCTCTTACCCAGTCTATTGCCGCCGAAGGGATGGGCAATATACGCGCCTTTTCCATCAGCACAGGCTTTGTGAAAACAGCGCTTGCACTGAAACAGATTCCTTCCCAGGCAAGGCAGCGTGGCATCTCTCCTGAAGAGGTCGTTGAAAAAGTCATGCTTGGCAATTCCCGGACAAAAGAGATGATGACCCCTATAGAGGTAGGAAATCTATTTGTTTTCGGTTTTTCCCGTTTTGCAAAATATCTGATCGGCGGAGATCTGCTTTTTGACGGCGGAATGGTCCTGACATACGCAGAAAAATAGTAAATTTTGACGGCGGAATACCGCAGACATACTGATTGAGAATTGCGGTCCGGAGACGGGCGCGCAGTAATTCGAAATAACTACAAGGAGGGAATAAAATGGATTTCAGAAAAACAACAGCGTTCTTAGTAACGGTTATTACATGTTTATTCTTTTTCGGGATAACCGGGGCCAAGGCAGCGGAGCCGTACAATCTCGGCGTAGCGCTCGGTCTCACTGGCGCAGGCGCATTATACAGCGCTGACGGGGTTGAGGGAATCAAGCTGGCAGTGGAGGAGATCAACGCCAAGGGTGGCTTTCTCGGCCAGCATAAGGTGGAGCTTTTTATTAGAGACTCGCAGACTAAGCCTGATGTGGGCGTTCGCGAAGTGAAAGACCTCATCCTCAGGGATAAAATCAGGGCCGTCATCAACGACTATTCCAGCGCTGTAGCCATGGCTGTAAAACCGATTGCGCAGGAGTACAAGGTGCTTCACATTGCTTCAATCAGTAACTCAGAGAACATTACGATGATCAACCCCAGCCCTTATACCTTCCAGGTGGTTCCCAACAGCTACATGCAGGCCAAGGCCGCTGCCGTCGCCATCGCTAAGATGGCCAAACAGAAGGGATGGAAGGAATACATTACCATCGCCTCGGATTATGAATGGGGGCGGTCAACACAAGCATCAGCAGTCAAATTCCTGAAAGAGACGTCGCCGGATCTCACACTGAAGAAGGAGTTCTGGCCCCGCCTGGGAGAGACGCAATTC
>JAHJRK010000008.1 GCA_018830925.1 Pseudomonadota bacterium | reverse complement strand
GGAGTCACGTGGTTTTACGAAAGGATAACAAAGGTTGTGTTGTTCCGATCCATAAAGAACTTGCCATAGGTACTCTCAGAAGTGCAATTAAACAGGCTGGAATTACAACTGAAGAATTTGTAAAGGCATATAAAGACAGCTGACATTTATATTGCCTTAAAACCCTGTCGGCATTCATTACATGATACGATCATTGACGATTTCAATTCCATGACCCGCGGATCTCCGGCAAGCTCTTCAGTTTTTACAGCATCTTTTATGCATAATCACTAACAATGGGCAGGACTTTAATAAATAGAAGGCTATTAAATAATATGAAATTATCAGCAGAACTTCAGGAGCAGATACTTGCAAGGACAAACAAGATCCCGATCGTTGATACGCTGCAAATCAAAATCGTCTCCCTTTCAGACGGGTATTGCGAAACGGTCGTACCGAGAAAATTAAGTTATGACGGAGTCTTCGAATCGTTTCATGGCGGATTGCTGATGACCATTGCAGACAGCACGGCCTGCTTCGCCATCTTCACAAAAACAGGACCCTTTGTTAAATTGACCACCACCGACATGAACATACGTTTTCTATCCCCCTGCTTAAGCGACGTTACAGCAAAAGCAAAAGTGATAAAGCTGGGCCGCACCTTATGCCCGGTTGCGATTGACCTCTTTGATGCGGCCGGCAAGCATGTCGCGGTTGCTCAGGTTAATTATATAATATTGGATAACCTGCCTGTAAAAGACATCTGACATCAATTTGAACGGTTGAACCGCAATAGATAGAGCAATCCCAGCCTCGGCCTTTTTCTTTCATCATTTTTTGTTTTGCCCCGGTGGACAAATTTCATGTATGATGCCTGGCAGGAAATGAACGGGATTTTATTTTAAGCTCCCAGTGGTAAGCAACATGGTTAGCGTTCACTGATTCGGTTTGCCGCATTCGATTTTTATAACAATATCGTCGAGAGCTGGTAAACGATTACGCAGACGTTTGGAGAATTCAGACATTCAACATCCGAAACAAAAGGAGGAAAGAAATGGATGAAATTCAGGGTCAAAAAAATGCTGCTGCTTTTATTACATCTAAAGACTCTCTTGATGGAGTCTACCCGGGACTCATATTAGGAATAAACGCAAGACGGTTAGGTATGGAGTCCGTGGTGTTTTATACTTTTATGGGAATAAACGTTATTCGGAAAGGCTGGATAGAAAAAGCCAAATTCCAGCCTCCGGGATTCATGGGCGCTATTCCCGGGATGTCGGCCGTTGCAACATGGATGATGAAAGATAAAATGGAAAAAGCGAATATTCCCCCGCTTTCTGATCTCCAGGAAGTAGCTCAAGTCGAAGGAGTGAGGTTTGTTGCCTGTAAGATGACTGTAGATATGATGCAGTTTTCGGAAAAAGACTTCATCGATGGCGTTATAATCCAAACAGCCGAAGAATTTTTGAAATATGCCAAGGATTGCAGAATATTACTTTATACTTAGTCGTTGCCATCTTTATATCTGAGGTTTACAATTTGAAGGCCGTATGATATCCGGATACCATGCCAATAAAGGTAAAAAGCCGCTCCTATTAAGGTTTAAATTAAATTTATTTTCTGACAAAGAGAATTAATGAATATGCGCATTATTTATAAGAAAATATTATTACTTATTTCCGTTTTTATTGTTACCGTAAATGCCGGAGCGGCTCCTCCGGAACAAATCAATTTCAATTATCCTGATTTTCTCATAATTCCTGCCGGGCCGGTAACTTTCTGCGAAGAAAGGGTTCCTCTTGAAATACAGGATGTAAAAGAGCGCTTCGAAAGAGAGATGCTTATCTCTGAAGGGGGCCGAGTGCAGGTTTTTTTGTGGCTCAAGCGCTCCCGCCGTTATTTGCCTCATATCGAACAGGCACTAAAAGAAAACGGCATGCCTGACGACTTAAAGTACGTAATAGTCGCGGAAAGCGCGCTGAAACCGCACGCAATATCAAATAAAGGGGCTGTCGGCTACTGGCAGTTTATTTTTGAAACCGGCCGGAATTACGGGCTTACTATTAACGGAAATAAAGATGAACGGCGTAATTTTTTCACTTCAACCCAGGCTGCCTTGAGCTATTTAAAAAACCTCTACGGCATGCTTGGTTCATGGACACTGGCTGCTGCCGCATATAATATGGGAGAAGAAGGGCTCCTTGCCGAAATGCATGAGCAGGAAACAGTAGATTTTTACAGGCTTTATCTTCCCGATGAAACACAGAGGTACATTTTCAGGATTATTTCAATAAAACTTATCATGCAGGATCCGGCCAGATATGGATTCAATCTTACGGATAAGGACTACTACCCGCCGATAGCCTTCGACAGGATTACTCTCGAATGCACAAAGGAGATTCCAATAAAGCTCATTGCAAAGGCGGCAAAAACTTCCTTTAAAGAGATAAGGGATCTTAACCCCGAAATAAGGGGGTACTTTCTTCCAAAAGGAAAGCACACAATCCTTATCCCGAAAGGAGCTTCGGAGGATTTTGCAGGCAGGTATGAAAAACTTATTAATAATTTTTTGTATGATCAGGGCAAACATGTATATGTTGTAAAAAAGGGGGACACGCTTCAATCAATTGCCAGGATGTTTGATATACCTGTTCTGTCGATTTCTATCTGGAACAAGCTTGATAAAAAACTCATGATACGCCCCGGCGACCGCCTTGTAATTTATCCCAAAAAAGCGGGACCGGAAACAAATGATATGCGAGAGACGTGACGGCTTCGTCCGTTTGACTCAGACATGACTGCCCGCTAAAAGTTGAGTTCCCTGTTGATTTTTGTGCAAAGTTCTGAAGAATCTGCGAGTTCTTTTTTGTCAAGGCGGAGAGCCGGGAGAGCACCCATGAGAGAGTTGGTAAGAATTACCCCGTCTGCAGAAAGCATCTCTTCTGGATATATTTTTCTTTTTTCCACCGAATAATCCATGCCGGACGATAAGGCGCATACAGCTTCCTCCATAATGCCCGGAAGGGCGTGCGGTGACACAGGCTTTATAACTCTCCTGCCTTTTATCACCAGAATATTAGCCGTATTAGTTTCGGATATGCTTCCATCCGGGTTAAGAATCAGCGCTTCGTCAGCG
>JAHJRK010000121.1 GCA_018830925.1 Pseudomonadota bacterium | reverse complement strand
GGGCATTGCGGTTAACAGCATTGAGGAAGGGAAAAAATTCTGGACGGATGTTTTAGGGCTTAAATTTGAAGGTTCTGAAACGGTTGCGGAGCAAAAAGTAACCACCGCTTTTTTTCCGGTTGGTGAGAGCGAGGTCGAACTCCTGGAATCCACGGCTCCTGACGGGCCTGTTGCAAAATACATAGAAAAAAGGGGAGAAGGGATTCAGCATATAGCTTTCCGTGTGGAAAACATCGAAGTGGCGCTTGCGGAGCTGAAAGAAAAGGGTATCAGGCTTATAGATGAGAAGCCGAGGACCGGCGCCGGCGGCGCAAAGATCGCCTTTCTTCATCCCAAATCGACAAGCGGGATTCTGGTCGAGCTGTGTGAAAGAAGTGGAAAGTGAATGGTAAAAGGTAAAAAGCGAAGAGCAAAGAGTGAAAGAACGTAAGTCGTGAGAAGTAAGTCGTAAGGCGAAAATTGAAGTACTATATTCGAAGTACGATGTCCGGAAACTAATTCGTTTAAAGGAGCTAATAGATGGCTGATATAAAAAAATGGGCTGAGCTTGGAGCAAAAGAGATCAAAAAACCTGTTGAATCCCTTAACTGGAAAACTCCTGAAGGAATAACAGTAAAACCTCTTTATACCGCCGAGGACCTTGAAGGGGTGGAGTTTGTTAATTCTCTCCCAGGATTTTATCCTTACGTGAGAGGGGTCAAGGCGACAATGTACTCCGGAAGGCCCTGGACGGTGAGGCAGTACGCGGGCTTTTCAACCGCTAAGGACTCAAACGCTTTCTACAGAAGAAATCTTGCCGGCGGGCAAAAAGGACTTTCGGTTGCCTTCGACCTTGCCACACACAGAGGCTACGATTCGGATCACCCGAGAGTTGTTGGCGATATTGGTAAGGCGGGTGTTGCTGTTGATTCGGTTGAAGACATGAAGATCCTTTTTGACCAGATCCCCCTTGATGAGATGTCCGTCTCAATGACGATGAACGGCGCTGTTCTCCCCATACTTGCCGGATATATAGTTGCTGCGGAGGAGCAGGGGGTTACTCAGGATAAATTAAACGGAACAATCCAGAACGATATATTGAAAGAATATCTTACAAGAAACACCTATATTTATCCTCCCGAACCATCTATGAGGATAGTATCCGACATAATCGCATATTGTTCAAAACAGATGCCGAAATACAATACAGTAAGCATAAGCGGCTACCACATGATGGAAGCTGGGGCCAATTCCGTTCTGCAGACTGCCTTTACTCTGGCAGATGGTCTTGAATATGTGAAAGCGGCGCTTGCAGCCGGTCTTGATATAGATGATTTTGCTCCGCGCCTCTCCTTTTTCTTCGGAATAGGAATGAATTTTTTCATGGAGATTGCCATGCTGCGAGCTGCCCGTTTCCTGTGGGCTGACATGATACGTGGATTTAATCCCAAAAAACCACAGTCCCTGATGTTGAGGACCCATTGCCAGACATCCGGCTGGAGTCTTACCCAGCAGGACCCGTACAACAATATAATTCGCACAACTCTCGAATGCCTTTCTGCAGTTCTGGGTGGAACCCAGTCTTTGCATACAAATTCTTTCGATGAAGCTGTCGGGCTCCCAACCGATTTTTCCGCACGGATTGCAAGAAATACCCAGATCGTCATTCAGGAAGAATCCCAGATATGTCATGTCGTAGATCCTCTCGGAGGTTCCTATTATGTTGAAGCGCTTACTGATGCTATTATCCGCGAGTCGAAAAAAATAATAAAAGAGGTTGAGGCTCTTGGTGGAATGACCAAAGCCATACAGACCGGAATGCCCAAGATGAGGATAGAAGAATCGGCCGCAAGGAAACAGGCGCGGATTGACCAGGGTAAAGACGTGATTGTCGGGGTCAACAAGTACCTCACAAAAGAAGAGTCTCCTGTTGATGTGCTTGAGGTTTCAGGCAGTGTGCGGGATGAGCAGATTGCAAGATTAAAGGAAATAAAGGCAAAAAGAGACCCTGTTGCGGTTCAAAAAGCCCTTGAGGCGATGACTAACTGTGCATCATCAGGCGGCAACCTGCTTGAGGTATGCATTCCGGCGGTTCGTGCGAGAGCGACCGTCGGGGAGATTACGGATGCCATGGAAAAAGTATTTGGTAGATATGTTGC
>JAHJRK010000120.1 GCA_018830925.1 Pseudomonadota bacterium | reverse complement strand
TAATGGAGAGAGTATCAAGGGCTGAGTGGGATACTCTTTTATTTTTTTACGGGGTTATCCTTTGCGTTGGGGGGCTTTCACAATTTGGATATCTGAATCTTCTCTCCAATTTTATGTATGTAAACCTTGGTTTTACTCAGGCCAATGTTCTTATCGGGGTTATCTCCGCAATTTTGGATAACATCCCGGTAATGTTTGCCGTACTTAGAATGGACCCGAACATGCCTTTAAACCAGTGGCTCCTGGTTACACTGACAACAGGAACAGGCGGCAGCCTTTTGTCTATCGGTTCTGCCGCGGGTGTTGCTCTCATGGGTACGGCAAGAGGGACTTATACGTTTGGCGCCCATTTAAAGTGGTTGCCGGTTATTGCATTAGGGTATGCGGCAAGTATCTTTTGCCACCTGTTAATCAACTGATCATGCCTTATTCTGCGTGACCTGTTTTCCTTTAATAATGGCTGTCAGCTTTTTTTACAGATTGATAGGGTATCGTTTAATCTTTTCCATGAATAATTGAATTTTATAGACCTTTAAAGTTGCAAAGGTCTACTGGACAATGGTTTTGATATTTTTTAAGAAGGTGGCACGGCAATTGCCGACAGTCAAGGCATTGTGTGGAAGAGCTGTTGTTAATGAATTATATAATTCTAAAGGGGAAATATGCTGACGTAAGACCTGTCGGCATTATAACTGATGGGGGGATATAGGGGACGGTTTCTGTCAACAGTCGCATCGGTGAAGGGAGTACGTTTACCTGCCACTTTCCAATCAGGTGACCGGACCGTTTCTTTCAAGCCAAACCTTTCAATTTACCACCCAGACAGCCATTTTTTTAGCCATGTGCAGAATCTTCCTGCTTACTCTTCCGATAAAGAACTCTTCAACCGCTGAAAGCCCGCGCCTTCCGACCACAATGGTTCCAAACCCCCCCTCTTTTGCCTCCGTAATGATACTCCCGGCTCTGCTTGACTTTTCGGTAAGAATTTTTCCTGATATCTTTGGGGAAGCAAAGCCGGCTGAAACAAGTTTTCTTTTTGCTTCTTCAATAGCGGGTTCGATTTTTTTCCTGTTTATTTCGGTCCAGTCGGTTTCTATTTCGAAAAAGGGCAGTTCACCGAAGCTTTGCCATGCTGTGCCGAGCGATCTTATTATATTACATATCATTATTTCGGAATCCGTATTATTCAGCATGGAGCCTACACTTGAGACACATTTCATGGACCCTTTTGATCCGTCAAATGCTATAAGAAATTTTTTAGGATCCGGCTTCCCGCCGACAACAACGAGAGGAATATTAACCAGATTTCCTATCAGTTTGTTTGCCACGCTTCCTAATACAATATCCTTAAAATTACTGTTTCCGGTACGTCCGACAACAACCGCTTTATAATCACCAGTATCTGCTTCGTTCAAAATATCCCGTGCAATTCCTGCTTTCCTTCCATGAATTTTGACCGACACAGCATCAGACGGGAAGCCAGCGTTATAAAGAATTTTGCAGGCTTCACTCACGGAGTCATTGATGATTTTTTTCTGCTGGGTGGCCCAGGCTCTTATGGGTGCCAGCTTAGAACGATACTCAGGGCTTTTCTCCAGATCCCAGAAAGATTCGGGTATTTCCGAATCAACATGAAGAAGAACTATTTTCGTGCCCTCAGGCTTAAAAACGCCTCCCGTATACCGGACAGCGGCGATGGACTGGTTTGATCCGTCGATGGGAATAAGAACTTTATTTACTGTTTTCATAAAGGATCTCCTTTATATATAGTGTTCATTCGGAAACTATTTAACTTTATAAGGATTAACAAGCATTATCGGAACCGGTGTTGTTTTTGATACTTTCTCGGCAACAGATCCGAAGATTATCTTGTCAAGACCCTTTCTTCCGTGCGTGCCCATGATAAGAAGATCAATACCTTGTTCCTCAATATAGTTGATAATCTGCTCTGCGGCGTCACCTTTAACAACTGCAGTCATAATGCTTTCAGGATCTTTGAAATATTTTTTGGTAAAATCCCTAAGGCTTTTCCTGGCTCCTTCGGCAATCTCGTCTTCAAATTTGTTAATTGAAGGATGTGGCACATATATGCTTGTAAAATATTGAAAGGCGCGGGCAACAAACAGGATATGCAGCTTTGAATCATATTTTTCAGCCATGGATGATACAAAAGGTACTATTTTCGGAGATGTTTCTGAAAGGTCAACCGGGAATAATATTTTTTTGAACTTCATGGCCAAACCTCCTTTTAAAAAATTTTTCTTTTGTTTTCAGTGTGATCGACATAGTACAGCAGGTCGGCTTTATTATTCAGATCTGACAGCAGGTTCTTGAATTTTGACCGGTCAATTCCGTACGCTCGTATATAAACATTGCGGTATCCTTGCGGAACTTTTTCATACGAGGTGAGAATGCTTGCCATGCGGCCGCCATAATTTCTGATGATATCGGCAACCTCTTTTATCGAACCCGGCAGGTCTTTGACTTTGAAGCCGAAATGGATCCCCTTTTTAGCTATGCCGGTGAGAGAAATGATAACTTTGAAAATATCTGCCTGAGTTATTACTCCGATAAGCTGCTTGTCATTGTCTACGACAGGTGTTCCTGAAATATTGTTTTCAAGAAGAATCGAAGCCGTCTCCTCTATTGTGAAATCGAACGGAACGGTTAAGGGATTTTTGCTCATTATATCTTTAATTTTGATTTTTGATATAAGATACATAAGCTCATGAACATCTAAAGTTGTAGCATCTGATGCCGATGCTTTTTTAAGATCACGGTCTGTTACAATACCGACAAGCTTTTCCTTTTTCATCACCGGCAGCATGTTTATTTTATGCTGCTTTATTAAATTTATGGCATCCTGCATGGAATCATTTTCACCGATTGTTACCACCTTTTTGCTCATCCAGTTTTTGACTAACATTTTTTCCTCCTTTTGGTATCGTTAAAATGCATGATTTAATGAACCGAAACACGGATATACAAAATCGAAAAGATCTGAGCCTGGAGTTCAAAGCAGGCCATCCCATCTCCCTACTTACAAAGCAAATAGTATGCCGGTAGAAAAGATTTCAATAATCGGTGGATAACATCTTGATATACGATGTAATTCTACATTATGAGCTTCTGGCAGGGACAGAGTGAGGCATGATAAATTGTGTCGATATTTTTTACAGGGTGTAAAAACTCAGTTATCTTCTTTAACAAATGTCTCAAATTTCAGGCGATACTTTTCGATCTTTGAATGAAGTGTCGGACGGGAAAGGCCGAGGAGTTTAGCCGCCTTTGAACGATTTCCCTCGCATATATTCAAAGCTTCGCTGATTAATATGCTTGCAATATTATCAATGCAGGAATCAAAAAGATTTCCATCTGTACGGGTTGTCAGTTCTTTTCTCACCCATTGCAGGAGAGCCTGATTGCCTCTTTCAGGATTTGAATTGTTTTCATGTAATTCTTCGCTTATAGCCTTTGCAATGTCGTCTGATGAGATAGGCGCTCCGCGATTGAATATAAGGGCTTTCTGGATCGTATTTGCAAGCTCCCTCACGTTACCCGGCCATGAGTGCTTTGAAAATATTGCTTTTGCTTCTTCGGTTATTCCGGGGTTCTTAATCCCGTTTTCATCGGAAAATTTTGAAAGGAGATAATCTGTTAAAGCAGGTATGTCGCTTTCCCTTTCTCTTAAGGGAGGAAGCCATATTGTCACGACTTTAAGGCGGTAGTAGAGATCCTCCCTGAATCTTCCTTCCATGATTGCCGATTCGAGGTCCCTGTTTGTGGCCGCAATTATGCGAACATCGGCACTGATGTTTTCACTCCCGCCGAGCCGCTCTATGTTTTTTTCCTGCAATAGCCTTAATATTTTTGCCTGAAGATTTAACGGCATGTCTCCGATTTCATCCAGAAAAACTGTTCCTCCGTGAGCCTGCTCAAACTTTCCTACTCTGCGGTGAGTTGCGCCCGTAAACGCGCCTTTTTCATAACCGAACAGTTCGCTTTCAAGCAGGGTTTCAGGAATTGCAACACAGTTTATGACGAGAAAAGGTTTATTCGCCCTGAGACTGTGCTGATAGATTGCCCTTACAACCAGTTCTTTACCTGTGCCCGATTCTCCTCGTACTAAAACTGTCGCATCAGTCTGGGAGACTCTCCCTATCGCTTTGTAAATATCCTGCATCTTGATGCTGCGGCCGACAATTGCATCCCTTGATGCTTTGTCGGGAATTGTGTCCATCTCAACGGGGGATCTCATAAAACGACTTGCACGGACAGCCTGTTTTACAAGTGCGAGCATATCCGGAATGTCGAAAGGTTTAAGTATGTAATCAAATGCTCCCAGCTTTGTCGCTTCGATGGCAGTCTCTGTTGAGCCGAACGCGGTCATTATTATTACAGGCAGTTTGGGTTCAATTTTATGGATTGCCCGAAATGTTTCAAGT
>JAHJRK010000119.1 GCA_018830925.1 Pseudomonadota bacterium | reverse complement strand
AGGAGAATAAATATGCCGGAAGAAAAAAAAGATTTTATCATAAAGGACCGGAGAATTTTTTCTCAGGATAATACGGATATTGATAAGGAAAAAAAAGAGAAAGAAAAGATTCAGGATGCAAAAGAGCAAGAGTCTAAAGAAGCCGGACCAACAGGTGAAAAACCCGGTAAAAGTGAGACTCAGGCATGTTTTCCGGAAATTAATTTCCCAACCTTTATAATGTCTCTTAATGCATCAGCGTTCGTAAATCTTGGTATTCTTGACAATCCTAGTACCGGGGAAAAAGAAATTAATCTTGCTCTTGCGAAACAGACGATCGATATCCTGTGTATGCTTGAAGAAAAAACCAGAGGAAATTTATCAAAAGACGAGGAAAGCATGCTGAAAAACATTCTCTACGATTTAAGGATAATCTATGTGAAGGAAAAGAAGTGAAGGAGATATATATGTGGCTTAATAAATTGATAAATTCAATTACACGGCGCCGAGCCTTTTTTATGGTTTTGTTCCTCGTAATGATTATTCTGGGGGTTTCCTGTTTCAATTCCGTTTCGGGCGACAAGGCAAAAAAAAGCGGATCTGACAACAGATCTCTCGCCGGTATGGCCTCATCCGTTACGGTACCAAAACCGGCTGAAGTTCGGATGATTCCTGACAGTTTCAGCGCTCTGGCGGAAATGGCCAGTCCGGCAGTAGTAAATATCAGGACGGTTAGAACCGGGAAAACCGGAAACATATTCCGTCAGTTCCACAAGGGCCCGTTCGGCGAAGATGACCAGATGGAGGATTTTTTCAATAAATTCTTCAATCAGGATCAGCAAAAAGAATTTAAGCAGCGGAGTCTTGGCTCAGGGTTTATAATTGATAAAGATGGTTATATAGTTACGAATAATCATGTGGTGGAAAACGCCGATAAGATAAAGGTTATATTAAAAGACGAGAAGGAATTTGAAGCTGAAATAGTCGGGCGGGATCCCAATACGGATCTTGCTCTTATCAGAATAAAATCAGGATATAACCTGCCGGTTTTAAAAATCGGCGATTCGGATGCCCTTAAGGTGGGTCAGTGGGTGCTGGCGATAGGGAGCCCGTTTGGCCTGGAGCATACTGTTACAGCAGGAATAGTCAGCGCAAAAGGGCGGGTAATAGGCTCAGGCCCTTATGATGATTTCATTCAGACCGATGCTTCCATTAATCCGGGCAACAGCGGCGGTCCTCTTATAAATATGAGTGGTGAGGTTATAGGCATCAATACGATCATAATAGCAGGCGGACAGGGTATCGGATTTGCGATCCCGATAAATCAGGTTAAGGGAATTGTTGAGCAATTAAAGAAACACGGAGATGTTACAAGAGGCTGGCTCGGCGTGACAATCCAGGATTTGCCGGCTGATCTTGCAGAGTATATTGGAATCAAAGATGGGAAAGGTGTTCTTGTTTCTGATGTGATTTCCGGAGATCCTGCCGATAAAGCTGGGATCAAATCAAAGGATATTATCATTGAGATTAACGGCCAGAAGATTGAATCAAGCAGAACCCTTTTAAAAATGGTTGCCGATATTGGCGTGGGAGAGGTTGCTAAAATCAAGGTATTGCGGGATGGCAAGGAAAAGACATTCAATGTGGAAGTGGCAAAAAGAATGGATGAAAAGATAGCCTCAACGAGGGATTCAATGAAAGGGCAGGCGGATGAGACGGGAATCCGGGTTGCTAATCTGACACCTGAGATAGCCAAACGTTTTGGCATAACTGAAAAAGAGGGTGTAATTGTTGCCGGGGTTGATTCCGGCGGGGAAGGCGCTGAAGCGGGGATAGCACCGGGCGACATCATCAGAGAGGTTAATCATCAGGCTGTAAAATCGGTAAAAGATTATACCGAAGCTATTGGAAAGATTAAAAAAGGTGAGACCTTTCAGATTCTCCTCTGGAGGTCGAAGGTCGGATATATTATTGCCAAGCTGAAGAAATAGGGGATAGTAAATAGTCGATAGTGGATAGTGAAAGTGTTCGAGGGGTCAGTGGCCAGGGATCAGTTACCAGTATTCAGGGGCCAGAGGTCAGAAGTTACTAATAGTCTTCAGTCTATCTACCTTCGGCCTGTTCACTTGAATCCTCGAATCCTTCT
>JAHJRK010000118.1 GCA_018830925.1 Pseudomonadota bacterium | reverse complement strand
GGCACATACTCACCAAGCCCCTTCAATGCAGCATGCTTCGTTATCGCTGCCGTCAACGTCGTCTTCCCGTGATCTATATGACCTATCGTTCCCACGTTAACATGCGGCTTCGTCCTCTCAAATTTCTTCTTTCCCATATCCAATACCCTCCCCTTTTGATAAAAGGAGCTTAATAAAATTTAAAATACTACCACCTGAAATGGGCAAACGCCTTGTTCGCCTCTGCCATTTTATGAGTATCCTCTTTTTTCTTTATTGAAGAACCTCTCTTGTTGGCGGCATCCATGATTTCTCCCGCCAGCTTGTTTGCCATGCTCTTTTCAGTCCTTTGATGAGCATAAGTTATTATCCATCTTATCCCAAGAGCAGTTCTGCGGGCCGGTTTTATTTCTGTCGGAACCTGATATGTCGATCCACCCACCCGCCTCGACTTGACTTCTATCGTAGGCTTAACATTATCAAGCGCCTGTTCAAATACCTTGATCGGCGGTTCACTTCCTTTTTTTTCAATAATGTTGAATGCTTCATAAAGTATAGACTCTGCAAGGCTCTTTTTCCCGTCCTTCATTATCGCTTTAATGAATTTCGTGACAACCTTGTTGTCATATTTGGAATCGGGAATAATAACCCGCACGGGCACATCTCTTCTTCTCGGCATATATCACACCATTTGTTTCTGTTTATTTAAATATAGTTGATGTAGAATCACTTTGGTTTCTTCGCTCCGTACTTTGATCTGCTCTTCCTTCTGTCATCGACCCCAAGCGTATCAAGGGTACCCCTCACAATATGATATCTTACGCCGGGAAGGTCTTTTACTCGTCCGCCGCGCACAAGAACAACCGAATGTTCCTGAAGATTATGCCCTACTCCCGGAATGTATGCTGTAACTTCAGAACCCGTTGTAAGCCTTACTCTTGCCACTTTACGCAAAGCAGAGTTGGGCTTCTTGGGAGTCGATGTATATACTCTCGTACATACTCCTCTTTTCTGAGGAGCTCCTTTAAGCGCAGGCGTGGTAATCTTCTTGGTAACCTTGCACCTTCCTTTTCTTACTAACTGGTTGATTGTAGGCATATTCCCCTCTTAAAAATATTATAAATTCGTAAAGCGTGAAGTCTTAACAAAAAGAAACGTTTTGTATACATATATCCGGTTTATGTCAAGCAATTTTATGATAAAAAAACTTTTTTTGAAAACTCCTCCATTGAACCTTTATATAACATCCGGTCTGGGGTCATACCATGCGAATAATACATCAAAACGCTTCTTTCAGGCTTATCCGCCACAAACTATTTAACTATATCAGAATGTTATTGGTAGGTTAGAAACTATTTTCTGCGTTTTCCTACCCCTCAAAGGGGTACTGAAAAGAGCGGCAGAAACTGTTTCGTTAACGCACTTATCCCTTTTATCTGGGTTAGGAGCCGTTACGAAATAACCATTACATTTCTGACCATTTTGTTAGGAGCCGTTACATAATAACAATTACACTTCTGACCATTTTGTTACGGCTCCTTATGCCGGTCACGGCTTACGGCTCCTTATGCCGGTCACGGCTTACGGCTCCTTATGCCGGACACGGCATTTCAATGTTACGGATATTCCTGAACGACGGCTTAATGGGATATCTCTATATTTTCATATAACGGAAGTCCGGAACCCGCAGGTATTTTCCTTCCCATGATTACATTTTCTTTTAGTCCCCGGAGATAATCCACGGCTCCGGATATACTTGCATCGGTTAAAATCTTGGTGGTCTCCTGGAATGATGCCGCCGATATAAAGCTGTCGGTACTTAAGGATGCCTTCGTTATCCCCAGGATAAGGGGTTCGGCTATAGCGGGTTTTTCGCCTTTTTCCTTAACAGCACTGTTTATCTCCTCAAACCTTCCGCGATCGACCTGTTCCTCAAGAATAAAATCTGTGTCGCCAACATCGACAACCTTGACACGCCTCATCATCTGCCGGACAATGACTTCGATATGCTTGTCGTTTATACGCACACCCTGCAGGCGGTAAACCTCCTGAACTTCATCTACCAGATAGCGGGCAAGCGCCACCTCACCCTTTATGTTCAGAATGTCCTGCGGTATGGCTGAGCCTCCTATAATCGGCTCACCGGCTCTTATATAATCGCCCTCGTAAACATTTATGTGTTTGCCGCGCGATACCAGATATTCCTTTTTTTCCCCGAAATCAACCGGCGTTACGGTAACTTTCTGCTTTCCCTTCTTAGTGCTCTTTGAAACTGAGACATAACCGTCTATTTCGCTCAGGATCGCAATATCCTTGGGTTTCCTGACTTCAAAAAGCTCTGCAACCCTCGGAAGACCTCCTGTAATATCCTTTGTCTTTGTGGTTGCCCTGGGAAGTTTTGCAATTACATCGCCTGCTTTTACCTGATCCCCTTCTTCAACCATTAATACCGCATCGATCGGAAGAATATAACGGGCCATCCCGGACGATTTCGGAAGTTTAGCCGTTTTACCTTCTTTGTCTTTTACTGAAATTCTCGGCCTGACCTCAGTGCCCTTGGATTCAATAATAGTCCGGCTCGACTTTCCTGTTACAGGGTCGACCTTCTCTTTCATTGTCTTGCCGGGAACAATATCCCCGAATTTAACCGTACCATCCACCTCTGTAATGATGGGGGTTGTAAACGGGTCCCAGGTCGCAAGAAGATCGCCCGACCTTCCCACTTCAGGATCTGGCCCTTTAACCTTCTGGCCGTCCTTTACCGTTATGTGCGCCCCGTAAATCACAGGACAGCTTTCAAGCTCACGGCCGGTATCGCTGACAATCGTAAATTTCCCGCCGCGACGGTTCATTACGATATACTGGTTTTCTGCATTCCTTACCACATGAAGATCAACAAATTTAATCGTTCCGTCGACTCTTGCCCTGATATCCGCCTGTTCAACCCTCCGGCTTGCAGTGCCTCCGATATGGAATGTACGCATCGTAAGCTGGGTTCCCGGTTCACCTATTGATTGGGCGGCAAGAATTCCGACAGCCTGTCCCAGCTCAACAGCGGCACCGTGAGAAAGATCCCTTCCATAGCATTTTACGCATACTCCGTGCCTTGATTTGCATGTAAGAACAGATCTGATCCTGACGGTTGTTATTCCGGCATCTTCGATTCTTTTTGCCGCCTTTTCATCAAGCTCATCACTTTTTTTAACAAGAACATCATCCGTGAAAGGATCAATAATATCATCTACCGCAACACGACCCAGCACTCTTTCTCCGAGACGCTGGATCACTTCTCCGCCTTCAAACAGAGGCTCGACATCAACTCCCATCATTGTGCCGCAGTCGTCCTCCATAACAACGCAATCCTGGGCAACATCGGCAAGCCTTCTTGTCAGATATCCAGAGTTTGCCGTTTTAAGAGCGGTATCGGCAAGACCCTTTCTTGCGCCGTGCGTCGAAATAAAATACTGCAAGACGGAAAGTCCTTCCCTGAAATTTGCGCTTATGGGCGTTTCGATAATTTCACCGGACGGTTTGGCCATAAGACCGCGCATACCTGCAAGCTGGCGCATCTGGTCTTTGCTCCCTCTTGCGCCTGAATCAGCCATCATGTAAATGGGATTAAAGCTTTCTTCGTAAACGGGCTTTCCCTTCTTGTCCAGCACCGGCTCTCCTTTGCTGTCTTTCAGGGGTTCAACCTTCATCGCCTCCATCATTTCATTGGCCACATCATCTGTTGCTTTTGCCCATATATCGACTACCTTATTGTATTTCTCGCCCTGGGTTATAAGCCCCTCTGTGTACTGCCTACCGATTTCCAAAACTTTTCTTTCGGCTTTCCTGATTATCTCTTCTTTCGCAGCCGGAATGATCATATCGCCTATCGAGATTGAAAGACCGGCTTCTGTAGAATACCTGAATCCGATATCCTTGAGCCTGTCCGCAAGAACAACCGTTGCCTTGGGACCCAGGTTTCTATAGGCATAATCGACAAGATCCCTTAAAGACTTTTTATCCTGGACCCTGTTGACGGCATCAAAAGGAATCTCGGGCCTTTTCTCGTTAATCTGGAATATATGGTATTTCCCTTCCGATAAAATAACTCCGGTTATCCCGCCTTCATCAAGAGAAAAAACCTTGTCGGCTTCCGTCTCGTTGACGTTGAATATTCTCTTGAACTCCTCCTTTCTCAAAAGGCCCGTATCGACGCCCGTCTCCTCCTCGGAGCTTTCCGAACACTCATTTGCCGTCTCCGAAAAAGATTCGCCGTTATTGATCCTGTCAAGAATCGCCTTTGCTTCCTCTTCCGAAGAAACCATTATGCGGCTCATTCTTATAATATTATCCTTGGGAATAATCTCCCAGAGCAGAATACGGCCTGTTGTCGAATTAACATGCTTTCCGTCCATCCGAACGGTTATTTTTGCATGAAGATCTATAGCCCCTGAATCGTATGCGGAACGTACCTCGTCAGGCCCGGAAAATATCTTGCCATCGCCTCTTGAGCGTATAACCCCTCTTGTCATGTAATAGATCCCGAGGACAATATCCTGAGTCGGAACAATAATCGGACTTCCGTTGGCAGGCGAGAGGATATTGTTGCTTGACAGCATCAAAATGCGCGCTTCTATCTGCGATTCGACGGAAAGAGGCACATGGACAGCCATCTGGTCGCCGTCGAAGTCGGCATTGAATGCCGTACATACAAGAGGATGAAGCTGAATCGCCTTCCCTTCAATAAGAATCGGCTCAAACGCCTGAATACCCAGACGATGAAGAGTAGGAGCTCGGTTAAGCATTACAGGATACTCTTTTACAACCTCATCAAGAGTATCCCAGACTTCAGGTGTCTCCCGTTCAACCATCTTTTTGGCGCTCTTTACCGTGGAAACAAGGCCTTTCTTCTCCAGACGGTAATAAACGAAAGGTTTAAAAAGTTCGAGAGCCATCTTTTTAGGCAGACCGCACTGATGCAGTCTCAAGTTCGGACCGATTGTAATAACGGTTCGTCCGGAATAATCGACACGTTTGCCGAGGAGATTCTGCCGGAACCGTCCCTGTTTGCCTTTTAAAGTGTCGCTTAATGATTTTAAAGGCCGCTTGTTTGTACCGGTAATAACCCTACCGTGCCGTCCGTTATCAAACAAAACATCAACCGCCTCCTGAAGCATTCTTTTTTCGTTTCGGACAATGATGTCGGGAGCCTTTAAATCGATCAATCTTTTTAATCTGTTATTGCGGTTAATGACTCTCCTGTAAAGATCATTAAGGTCGGATGTTGCAAACCTTCCGCCTTCCAGAGGAACAAGAGGCCGTAGATCGGGCGGGAGGACTGGAATTGCATCCATTATCATCCAGACCGGATTTACTCCCGAACGCCTGAAAGCGTCAACAATCTTCAGGCGCTTTGAAAGCTTCTGTCTTTTTGCGACAGAGCTTGTAGTCTTGATTTCGGTCCTCAGTTCTTTGTAAAGGTCATCAAGATTAATATCTTCCAGCAGACGCTTAACGGCTTCAGCTCCTATTCCCGCTTCAAATTTTGCACCATGCGTTTCAAGGGCCTCGCGGTACTTATCATCCGAAAGGAGCTGACGCTTCGTAAGCGGGGTCTCTTTCGGATCCAAAACTATATAGCTGTCGAAGTATAAAACCTTTTCCATGCTCTTTAATGTCAGATCCAAGAGGTTTCCAATCTTGCTGGGAAGGCTTTTTAAAAACCATATGTGAGCAACGGGTGTGGCAAGTTCGATATGCCCCATCCTTTCTCTGCGAACCTTCGACTGAATAACCTCAACACCGCATTTTTCACAGACAACCCCTCTGTGCTTCATTCGCTTGTATTTGCCGCAGTTGCATTCATAGTCTTTGGTGGGGCCAAAGATTTTTGCGCAAAAAAGCCCGTCTCTCTCCGGCTTGAAAGTCCGGTAGTTTATCGTCTCCGGTTTTTTAATCTCGCCGAAAGACCACTGACGGATCTGTTCGGATGAAGCTAAAGCAATCCTGACTCCGGAATATTGTTTCGGATCAATGGGTTTGGCAAAGAAATCGTATAACGTTTCCAAATTCTACTCCTTATTCCCTTCTATAAGAGTTATGTCTAAACCCAGACTCTGCAATTCCTTTGTCATTACCTTGAAAGACTCGGGAATGCCGGGTTCAAGCATGTTCTGACCCTTCACTATTTTTTCATACATTCTTGTCCTTCCGGCCATATCATCGGATTTTACGGTCAGGAATTCCTGCAATGCATGAGCCGCTCCGTATGCCTCCATTGCCCATACTTCCATTTCTCCGAGGCGCTGCCCTCCAAACTGGGCTTTTCCTCCCAGCGGCTGCTGCGTAACAAGCGAATAGGGACCGATGGAGCGGGCATGAATCTTGTCGTCGACGAGATGATGGAGTTTCAACATATACATCGTTCCGACAGTAATTTTCCCTTTGAAGGCATCTCCGTTCCGCCCATCGTACAGTTCCGCCTGACCGGTTGGACATAATCCGGCTTCTTCCAGAAGAACCTTTATTTCAGATTCTTTTGCCCCGTCAAAAACCGGCGTTGCCATATGAACGCCGTTTTTGTAATATGCTGCGAAATCACACAGCTCTTTATCATCCATTTTGCCTATAGCTTTGTTTAAAGAAGCATCGGCAAATATCTTTTTTAATTTATCGCGAAGCGCCCTGATATTGTTTTCTTCAATAAATTTGTTCAGCTGCTCACCGAGACCTTTTGCCGCGCGACCGAGATGAATTTCAAGAATCTGCCCCACATTCATTCGTGAAGGCACTCCAAGTGGATTTAAAACCATATCAACAGGAGTTCCGTCTTCAAAATACGGCATATCCTCCTGAGGAAGAATCCTTGAAACTACACCCTTGTTGCCGTGCCGGCCGGCCATTTTATCCCCGACGGAAAGCTTCCGTTTCATAGCGATATATACCTTGACCATCTTTATAACGCCGGGTGGAAGATCATCACCTTTTTCATACCTGCTGATCTGTTTCTCAAAGTTCTGCCTGCAGGGCTCGCGCTGATTCCTGTACTCTTCAAGAAGATCATGCAGCTTCTCAGTCGTCCCGGCATCCTTCAAAACAACACCTTCCAGCTGGGCGACAGGCACATCCGCAAGTATTCTGGAATTTATCTTGTCGCCCTTTGCAATCAAAACTTTTTTACCCTTTTTAACGGGAGTGATGCATATCTGGCCGTTTAACATTTCCTGTACACGCCCGCGGGCTATCTCCTCAATCACAGCAAGCTCATCATCGCGGTTTCTCTCGAGCACCTTTATCTCCGCCTCCTCTATCCGGACGGTCCGGTCATCCTTTTCTATACCACGCCTTGCAAAAACCTTCGCATCAATTACAATACCGTCAACCCCGGGAGGAACCCTCAGGGAAGTATCTTTTACATCACCCGCCTTTTCTCCGAATATTGCCCGGAGAAGTTTTTCTTCGGGGGAAAGCTGCGTTTCACCTTTTGGCGTTATTTTGCCTACCAGAATATCACCAGGCCCTACCTCGGCCCCAAGCCTTATTATACCGCTTTCATCGAGATCTTTTAATGCCTCGTCTCCCACATTCGGGATATCGCGTGTAATATCTTCCTTGCCCAGTTTGGTATCTCTTGCCACAACTTCAAATTCTTCTATGTGGACTGAAGTATAAACACCGTCTCTTACAAGCCTTTCGCTCACTAGGATCGAATCCTCGAAATTAAACCCTCCCCAGGGCATGAAGGCTACCGTTATATTTTTCCCCAGAGAAAGCTCACCTTTTTCTGTGGCGGGTCCGTCTGCTATAATCTCCCCAGCCTTTACACGCTGCCCTTTTACGACAATCGGCCGGTGGTTGAAACAGGTGTTCTGGTTGGAACGCATATATTTTGACAGGCTGTAAATGGTAACATGATTTTCATAACCTTTTTCTGAAGGATTATGCGACAAAATTATCCGGGAAGCGTCAACAGACTCCACGACCCCGTTCCGGGCAGCTACAATGGTGACTCCTGAATCCTTCGCCACAACATCTTCTATGCCGGTACCAACAAGCGGGGCTTCATTAATCATAAGAGGGACAGCCTGACGCTGCATGTTTGATCCCATTAAAGCCCTGTTGGCATCATCATTCTCAAGAAAAGGGATAAGCGACGCCGAAACGCTTACAAGCTGATTCGGAGAGACATCCATCATCTCTATCTCATTTTTCTTAATCATCATGAATTCGCCCGCCACGCGGGATGTCACAAGCGGGTTTATATACTCTCCCTTTTCATCAACAGGCGCATTCGCCTGGGCGATAGGCAACTCCTTTTCCTCAAAGGCATCAAGAAATATGACTTCATTCGTAACAGTCCCATTCTTCACCAGCCGATAGGGCGTTTCAATAAAGCCGTAATCATTGACCCGAGCATATGTGCTGAGCGAAACGATAAGGCCTATGTTCGGGCCTTCCGGTGTCTCGATAGGGCATATGCGTCCATAATGCGACGGATGAACATCTCTGACCTCAAAGCCTGCACGTTCACGGGTAAGCCCGCCAGGACCAAGAGCGCTCAACCTCCGCTTATGAGTAGTCTCCGAAAGAGGGTTTGTCTGATCCATAAACTGGCTTAACTGGCTTGTCCCGAAGAACTCCTTGACAACAGCCGAAACCGGCTTCGGGTTGATAAGATCATGAGGCATAAGGGCGTCAACTTCCTGCAAACTCATCCTTTCCTTAATGGCCCTTTCCATACGCACAAGACCGATGCGGTATTGGTTTTCCAGAAGCTCGCCTACAGCCCTTATCCGCCGGTTTCCGAGGTGGTCGATATCGTCAACCACTCCCTGTGTATCCCTCAGATCTATCAGAGTTTTTGCGGTAAGAATAATATCCTCTTTTCTTAAAATCTTTAAATCAGGGGAAGACTTAATGCCCAGGCGCTGGTTGATTTTAACCCTTCCCACACCGGAAAGGTCATAATACGCGGTCTTGAAGAACAGGTTGTCTATAAAATCCTGGGCAACTTCCGGTGTTGCCGGATTTCCGGGTCTGAGTCTCCTGTATATTTCAACAAGCGCCTCTTCCTTTGAGCCAACTTTATCGATCGCAAGGGTTTTTCTTATGGAATCACTGCTTGACATGCTGTCGACAAACAGGAGGTCAAATTCCGTTATGCCGGCATCTTTCAGTTTTGCAAACGATTCATCGTCAACCGTACTGTTTGCCTTAACCACGGGCACACCGGTTTTAGGATCCGAAATCGTATATGCAAATGCTCTGTCAAGAATATCTTCCATATTAATAGGTATTGTCCCCAGGTTGGAAGATATAAGCTTCTTTATAAGTTTGGGAGTATACGGCCGCCCTTTTTTAGCTATAATTTCTCCTGAATCAGGATCCTTGATATCACGGGTAAATTTCTGTCCCTTATATAAATCCTCTCTCAATTCCTTATATATGCTTCTTCCGCGTAAAATTATCCTCTCGTTTTTATAAAAATATGAAAGGAGATCTTCGGGAGTATACCCGAACGCTTTGAAGAATATTGTAACCGGAAACTTGCGTCTTCTATCTATTCTTATGTAGACGATATCTTTTGGATCAACCTCAAGGTCGATCCATGATCCGCGGACAGGAATGATTCTTGAGCTGTAAATAATCTTCCCGCTCGAATGGGTCTTCCCTTTGTCATGATCAAAAAAAACTCCGGATGACCTGTGAAGCTGGCTGACTACAACCCTTTCGGTGCCGTTTACAATAAATGTTCCTTTCCCTGTCATCAGGGGAACTGTTCCAAAGTAAATCTCCTGTTCCTTTATGTCACGGATACTTGAAATATCAGTCTCCTTGTTCACATCACAAACAACAAGTCTCACTGTTAAGCGGACCGGTATTTCATAAGTCATGCCTCTGTGTATGCATTCCGCAACACCGTGTTTTATTTCACCGAATCTGTATGAAACAAATTCAAGCGAAGCGCTCCCGGTAAAATCTTTTATTGGAAAAACAGATTTGAATACGGCTTGAAGCCCTATATCTTCACGTTTTTCAGGAGGAACATCAATTTGCAAAAAACGTCTGTACGATTCCCGCTGCATACCGATAAGATCAGGTATCTCAACGATTCTCTGAATTTTCCCGAAATTTTTTCTTAAACGTTTTTTTGCCGAAAACCTTTCCGACATGGCATCTCCATTTATTTATGGGATTAAAATAATTAAACTGTGAAAAATCTTCAAAGCCTTTCATGACTAATACATGTTACAAAACCTTCATTTCTGGCTGTAAAAATATTTTCATAAACTCAGAAAACAGTATCGCTACGGAGATAAATTTTTTCCCAGATGAAGAATTTATCTCAACAGCATAAGCTGCTCTTCATGTTTTTAATTGAAGCTCCCCGCAGCAAGCTACGGTCCGCCTGAAGCGGATTCGACCGTAGTGAATAGCATTTATTTTTTAATTCGCTCGCTAACCCCATCACAAGTAACGGGGTTAGCGCTCGCTGTTTAGGTTCAAAAACATGGAGTTTTTTATATCAATTGCCGGCTATTTTATTTCAACCTGGGCTCCTGCTTCTTCAAGCTGCTTCTTGATTTTTTCCGCCTCTTCTTTTGAAATACCTTCTTTTACAGGTTTTGGAACTTCATCAACAAGGGTCTTTGCTTCTTTGAGTCCAAGGCTTGTAATAGCTCTGACTTCTTTGATTATCTGTATCTTCTTCTCTCCGTAAGACAATAGAATAACTGAAAATTCAGTCTGTTCTTCAGCCTGTGCGGCGGCGGCAGGTCCGGCCGCTGCGACCATTGCCACAGGAGCTGCAGCGGATACTCCAAACTTGATCTCCATCTCCTTGACAAGCTCGGACAATTCAAGAACCGACATATTGGCTATAAATTCAATAACATCTTCTTTAGTAATATTTGACATTTTTTATTATTCCTCCAATTTATTCAAATTCTTTATTCAAAATCGCAAAATCTGACTATTAAAAAATATTATATTAAGCTGCTTCTTTCTGGTTTTTAATTGCCTGCAAAACATACAAAAATTTCTTCGGTACTCCACCAAGAGTCCTTACAAAAGATGCTGGCACACCGTTCATTGCCGAAAGCAACTGGCCTAAAAGCACCTCGCGTGAAGGCATGGTTGACAATGCCTTGATAGAATTAAAATCAAGCACCTTGCCGTTTAATACACCTGCTTTGATTATCAGGTTTTTGTTGGTCTCGGCAAATTTCACAAGTATTTTTGCAGGAGCAACAGGATCTTTGTAACTTAATGCAATCGCGGTGGGGCCCTTAAATTTATCCTTTATAAGAGCGGCGTCCGTATCTTCAGACGCTCTCTCAAGAAGAGTATTTTTCACTACCCTGTATTCTATTTCAAATTCCCTCAGTTTCTTCCGCAAATCGCTGATAGCTTCAACATTAAGGCCTTTGTAATCGGTTGCAATAACAACCTTGGACCTCGAAAATTTTTCATGCAAATTTTCTGTAATCTGTTTCTTTTCTTCAAGCTTCATATATTTTAACACCCCCTTTCTGAGTCTGTGCAAAACCGGAGGTCTTTATGCGATTGTCGTAACTGCCCGATCAAAACAATAATACGTTTCATGTATTAATGACCAAGCTACCGCAATCCGTCTCTGCAGGCCGGCTATGCCGCTTAAGCACAATGCAATTGTACACCTACGGTCTTTGACAGGATTATATTGTTTTTATTATTAATACTTATAACATTATCTGGGGCAGATTATTAATGCCCGTAATAATTCAAACCAGCCGCAGAAGGACTTTCGATAATTCTCTGCAATCTGTCTCCGAAAATAATTCCAGACATAAGTCGTCGTTCAAAAATAACCGTAACATTAAAATGCCGTGATCGGCATAAGGAACTGTAATAAAATGGTCCGAAATGTAATTGTTATTATGTAACGGCTCCTAACGAAATGATCAGAAATGTACTGGTTCTTTCGTAACGGTCCCTAAGAATCACGTCAATAATATTTCCCCGAACAAAAATGCTATTTTGCCAGATCCTTTATCGATGATACATCGATCTTGATCCCCGGGCCCATTGTTGTTGAAACAGCCAGCCCTTTCAAGTAGATCCCCTTGCTTGAGGAAGGCTTTAGCCGGATAATCATATCCAGGAAAGCGGAAAGGTTCTGAACAAGCTTATCTGTCCCGAATGAAACCTTACCCATCGGCACATGTACTATTCCGGCTTTTTCAACCCTGAATTCTATCTTGCCGGCTTTCAGCTCCTTTACGGCTCTCGCTACATCGAATGTAACTGTTCCGGTCTTGGCATTAGGCATAAGGCCTCTTGGACCAAGAAGTTTTCCTATCTTTCCGACAGTACCCATCATATCCGGTGTGGCTATAGCCTTATCGAAGCCGAACCATCCTCCCTGTATCTTTCCAACCAGTTCATCGTTTCCGATAAAATCCGCACCGGCTTCAAGCGCCTCTTTTTCCTTTTCTCCTTTGGCAAATACAAGGACCTTGACATCTTTGCCTAATCCATTCGGCAAAACAACCGTCCCTCTCACCATCTGATCTGCATGCCTTGGATCAACACCAAGGCGGACGGCTACATCAACTGTTTCATCAAATTTGGCATATGATGAATCGATTGCCGCCTTTACAGCAGCAGCAAGATCATTTTTTGCCTCGGCATTAATGTTCGTTTTAGCCTCTGTATATTTCTTACCCCGCTTCGGCATTTTGCTTTATTCACTCCTTTTCATCTTTAGGAGCCGTTACGAAATAACCATTACATTTCTGACCATTTCGTTACGGCTCCTTATGCCGGTCCCGGCATTTAAATGTTACGGTTATTTTTTAACGACGGCTTAACCGATCTCTATCCCCATGCTTCTTGCTGTTCCCGCAATTATCTTGAAGGCAGCAGCCGGGTCATTGGCGTTTAAATCTACCATTTTCAGCTTTGCAATCTCTTCCACCTGTTCCCGTGTGACCTTAGCCACTTTTTCTCTTTTAGGATCACTTGATCCCTTTGCTATTTTCGCCGCTTTTTTCAAAAGTATTGAGGCAGGCGGTGTCTTTGTTATAAAAGTAAAAGATCTGTCCTGATAAACAGTTATAACAACAGGTATAACCATCCCCTCTTCATTAGCGGTTCTAGCATTAAAAGCCTTGCAAAATTCCATTATATTTACACCATGCTGCCCGAGGGCAGGACCGATAGGCGGAGATGGATTTGCTTTTCCGGCCACAACCTGCAATTTAATCAATACCATTACCTTTTTTGCCATATTCTCTTTTCACTCCTGATGCTATATCTTTGCGACCTGCACGAATTCCAATTCCACCGGTGTTGAACGCCCAAATATGCTTACCAGCACCCTGATTTTGCCCTTCTCAGGATTAACCTCCTCAACAACGCCGTTAAAATTCGTAAAAGGCCCGTCTATTACCCTTATTTCATCTCCTGTTTCAAAATAGTATTTCGGCTTCGGCTTGAGCTTTCCGGCCTCCATACGGCTTAAAATTTGTTTGGCCTCCTCATCGGAGATGGGCGTGGGTTTTTCTCTTCCTCCCAAAAAGCCGCTTACCTTGGCAGTATCATTCACTATATGCCAGGTTTCATCATCAAGCTCCATCTTTACCAAAATATACCCCGGATAAAACTTTCTTGTAGATGTCTTTCTTTTCCCTTTTACAAGCTCGACTATCTGCTCCGTAGGGACCAGCACCTCACCAAACTTATCGGGATGGCTGTACGCTGTTATCTTTTCCTCCAGCGCCGTTTTCACTTTACTTTCAAATCCCGAATATACGTGGACTATATACCACTTTAAAGCCACTCTTCATTCTCCCATTCTTATTGAAGAACAACACGGACAAGGCTTGACAGCCCTATATCAACCACACTTAGGAAAAGCGAAATAATTATAACCAGAATAATAACAACGACCGTGGAACCAACCGCCTGTTTTCGGGAAGGCCATGTAACTTTTTTAAGCTCAATTTTAACTTCTCTGAGAAACTGTAACACCCTGTCGAGATAACTGTTTATTTCCTTATCCTGT
>JAHJRK010000117.1 GCA_018830925.1 Pseudomonadota bacterium | reverse complement strand
TCCCGCACAAATGGATGCTGCAAGAATAACAATTTCTCTTTTTCCTCCGTTAGGCATTACCGTTGTGGGGCCGGGAAAGAGATTTACCTTAAAGAGCATATCGGAAGATGGGTTATACAGCTTTTCAATATTCTCATTGTCTGACTGATTCCTGCCGACGATAATTTTTGTACTTTGATTTAAACGTAAGTGCCGGCCGAATTTCAAAATATTAAGTTCATTTTCGGAAAAATATTCCTGGTGTTCAAAAAGATCCTTTAATCGCCTTGAAAACCCCTTGTCAGTCAGAAGGCAACCGCCCGCAGGGTTGGGATAATCGGAAATTCCGAATTCTCCGGCAAGTGCCGCCTGCGGTTTTCTTGACCTTCCGGAAAAGCCGAGCAGCAGTTCCCTGTTTATCAAGCCCTTTTTTTCGGGTATCGTCACAGGAAGTCTTTTTGCACTCAAGGGCCTAAGTATATAGCCTCCATAGCCGGAATGCTTTTCAACATAGCGAAGCGAAGATAATGTCTGGGACATGGGGCGCTGCCCGAGCACTTCGCCGCTGAAAAGAAAGTCAAAGCCGCTTTCTTCCATAATACTGCCTGCAATCCTGAACATAAGGGAGTGGCAGTCCATGCATGGGTTCATGTTTCTGCCGTATCCGCAATGCGGATTTTTCAGCATTGTAAGATATTCTCCGGTAATATTTTTTACGATCAAAGGGATGCCGGTCGTTTTTGAAGCTTTTATTGCCTTTTCAGGTGAAAAAAACGGGGTTTCAAATGTTATCCATTCGACTTCCACATTGTTCTTGCGCAGAACCAGGGCCGACAGAATGCTGTCGAGTCCACCTGAACATAGACCCAGAGCGCGTGCTTTTTTTTGGTTGTCAATCATGATATATTTAAATTAAAAGTAATAAATTCACCGTGAAGTTCACGAAGAGCTCGAAGCAGGGAAAAGAATAATATTTGCATCTTATCAGCCTCAGGCGGATTCGTGGTTTTTAGAACTGACCGGCCGAGATCTTTTACGAAACCGTCAATTCGATTTAAAGGAGCTATAATCTACTATGAAAAATTCAGTCCGTACAGAAAAAATTAGAAAAATATTAAGAGATAGATATTCCGATGTAAGGACTCAGCTCGATTATGACAATCCTTTTGAACTCCTTGTTGCTACAATTCTTTCGGCGCAGTGCACAGACAAGCAGGTGAACATTGTCACAAAAGCTCTTTTCAAGAAGCTTAAGACCCCATATGATTTTGCGGATGCGCCTGCTGAAATTGTTGAGCAGCTTATACGGCCTACAGGGTATTTCCGGAATAAGGCAAAGAATATTATTAACTGTTCAAAGGCTATTATTGAGAAATTCAACGGGGAGGTTCCGGCTTCTTTGGAAGAACTGACAAGGCTCCCCGGGGTGGGGCGAAAAACCGCCAATGTTGTTCTCGGTGCCGCATTCGGTATTCCGGGAATTGTGGTTGATACCCATGTGTCAAGAATTTCGCAGCGCCTGGATTTTTCGGATAATAAAAATCCTGTCAGGATAGAATTTGATCTGATGGAAATAATTCCGGAAAAAGAGTGGAATGATTTCTGCCTCCATCTCATATATTTTGGGAGGGAGATATGCAAAGCAAGAAAACCTCTTTGCCCGGGTTGCCCTGTAGCTAAATTATGCCATTATAAGGATAAAACAGGGTAAGATTGTTTTTTGACGGACTCAATAACCGACTTCGTTGGAAGTCAAAACATGCTCACTTAATGAGCTCTTTATGAAGCCGTCATTTTTTCTTTCTTGCGATTATCATTGAGGCTGGTTCTTCTCCTTCCAGCCTGTCTGTCGCCCTCTTTCCGGTGCCGAGCTTTTTTGCAATTTTTTCCGATGTAAGGCTGCCTTTGCTTATGGAGGTAAAAAGGTCGAGCTCAACAGCAGTAAGAAGAATCCGGCTCTGCTGAAAAGCCGTTGCAATCCGGTGAATATCTTCGGATGTCGATACGTTACGGTTTGAAAGATGTCCCATATGTTTCCCCTTTCATTGAAG
>JAHJRK010000116.1 GCA_018830925.1 Pseudomonadota bacterium | reverse complement strand
TCCCAGCCGTACATTCGTACTTCACAGTGGTTAATCCGCCATAGATCTTTGGCGGACTCTACCGACTGAGCTACTGGGGATCAGTCTTTATTCTATTTATTCTTTCCTGCTTCCCAGCCGTACATTCGTACTTCACAGTGGTTAATCCGCCATAGATCTTTGGCGGACTCTACCGACTGAGCTGCTGGGGATCAGTCTTTGAAAGGATTGCTTATCTATTAGAGAACAGCGCCAAAGTCAAGAAAAATTTCTTGCCGCTTTCCCGCCCGGCTGACGAGATAAATTAATTCCCTGAATATGCGAGAAAATAAATATATCATGTATTATCGGATAAATATAACCAATCAAATAATCATCCTGATAACTTTTTTCATCCAGGGTTTGAGTGATTTTTTCGCTATATTCCTTGATGCGAGACCGTAGATCTCAGACTCCGTCGGATAAGGCATCACCATGTTCATAAAACATGTCGCTTTCAGCTTCCGCCCGATTGCCATAACCGAAAGAGCAATCATTTCACCTGCTTTTCTCCCAACGATGGTTGTCCCGATAATCCGCCCCTTTTTGTCCATCACAATCTTGATAAACCCTGGGGCATCGCCTTCAGTCCTCGCCCTGTCGTTTTCGGCAAAATCACAGAGAAGGCTGTCTCCCAGCAGGCCTTTTTCCTTCGCGGTCTCTTCCGTATACCCGGCATGGGCCACCTCGGGTCTCGTGAAAGTAACCCACGGCACGGCGGAATAATCGACCCTGGCCGGAAACTTGAATATGATGTTGCGAAGAACTATTCCAGCCTGGTATCCGGCCATATGGGTGAACTGATACGGCCCGCACACATCGCCGCAGGCATATATTCCGGGCACGCTCGTCTGCTGGCGGTCATTCGTTATTATATAGCCCCTTTTGTCGACGGCAATGCCCGCGTCATTCAGTCCGAGCCCATCGGTCACCGCCCCTCTTCCCAATGCAACAAGCAGGGCATCAAACGGAATATCAAGAATCATTTTCTCTTTTTCGATTCTCACCACCCCGGAACCGTCGTTTTGAGTCACCTCCAGTATTTTTGCTCCCAGGTGAAATTCCATGCCTTCACCGCGCATCACCCTTTCCATAAGAGGGCCGACTTCCGTGTCATCTCTCATAAAAAGCCGTCCCATCATGTCGATGACCGTAACTTTCGAACCGAGATGGGAAAACCCCTGCCCCAGCTCAAGCCCGATCGAACCGCCGCCCAGCACCACAAGATCTGCCGGCAGTTTTTTCAGAGAGAATATATTGCGGTTAGTGTAGTAAGGTGTTCCCGAAAGCCCCTTTATCGGGGGAACCAGAGCTTCAGACCCGGTTGCTATCACGATATATTTCGCGCTGATCTCTTTTTCCGAAACTCTCAGATGATGGGCATCAACGATCCGGGCTTCGCCCTTTATGACACAGACTCCAAGGCTTCTGAACCTTTCCGCGGAATCATGGGGCTCTATTTCCCCGATCACGCAGCTCACCCTTTGCATCAGGGCTTCCATATCGATCTCGTCTATCGTTGTCCTGATTCCAAATTCTGCTGAATCCCTGATTTCGGCGGCCTGATGGGCGCAGCGCAGAAAAGCCTTTGACGGAACACATCCGCTGTTTAAGCATTCACCGCCCATTTTTTCACGTTCCACCAGGGCGACATCCGCGCCAAGGCCTGCGGCACCGGCCGCAACAACAAGACCCGCGCTTCCCCCTCCTATCACGATTATCTGATGGTCGTATTTCATGCCTCAATCCTCTCCATTAAGCATTTACAGTCACTTCTTCTTGTTTTCTCCCCATCTTGTTTTCTTGTAGAAGATCGGCAGGAGCGCAAGAATGCCCAGCATCAGGAAAGCAAGCAATACCCGCCCGGACATCACGGACCCTATCGAGTCTATGCCGGACAGCTGTGCTCCTGCATATATAAATACAAAAGTGCCCGGCAGCATGCCTATCCAGCTCGCGAGCACATAAGTTTTAAGATCAACTCTTGTCAATCCCATCACTACGTTTATGATGAAAAACGGAAAGATGGGAACAAGCCTAAGAAACAACAGATAGCTGAATCCGTTTTCAGCAATGCCTTCGCTGAACTTTGCGATATTGCCACGGTATTTTTTTTCGATCCAGTCGCGGAACATATACCGCGCCCCAATGAAAGCTAAGGTAGCACCGGTCGTGGAAGATAATGAAACAACAAGAGTACCGGTCAATACCCCGAAAATCGCTCCGCCGGCAAGGGTCAGAACAACCGCTCCGGGCAATGAGAAAGCCGTAAACAGCACGTAAACCGCTCCGTATACCGCTATCACGAGAAGCTTATGGCTTTCATAATAATCGAGGAATTCGTTGAGCCTGGATTTAAGGTATCCGAGCGTAATGTATTCCCCGATTCCGGATAAGTAAAAAAAGAGAATCACAGCCGCAAACAGCAGGCCTATTATTATTTTACCTTTTTTCATCCGCGCCCCTGTAATATTTTTGCAAAAGCCGATGCGAGTTCCGTTCCGGGATTTTTTGACATGTATGCTTCAAGATCGGCAATCTCATCGATATCGGTCCTGACCGCGAGACATCCATAATCGATACCAAGTGAGCGGGCAATTCCGAGAGTGCCGGGAAGAACCTCGTCCGTTCCCCAGGCAATGCCCTCAAACAATTCCGGGTAAAAAACCGACAGGCCTATCAGGTGGTACCCTCCATCACTGGAAGGTCCCAGTACAAGTTCAAAGTTTCCAAGAAGTTCAAAAGCCCGCAGGATGCCGGAAGAGGATATGCCGGGGCAATCTGTCCCGATTATGCAGATTCTCTTGTACCCGCGGGCGAATTCCGCCCTGAAAACACCCGACATTTTCTCCCCGAT
>JAHJRK010000115.1 GCA_018830925.1 Pseudomonadota bacterium | reverse complement strand
GCTTATGTCTTCAATTCAAAAAGGAGCGATAGCATATCTTCCCAAGGAAAAACTGCCGGAACTCGAAGATCTTCTCGGAAGGATTCTTTCAGACCATGAAAAAGGCGAACCGCCGTGGAAGCTTCTTTTTGAACTTCTGGGAGATTATTTTGACCAGCGTTTCGGGCCTGACTGGAAGGAAAAAAACAAGGGTTTCTTGTCCGAGTTCAGCCGCGATTATTATGTGAGCAGGGGTATAAGAGAACGTTTAATGCATGATACAAAAGTGCGGGATAAAGGATTCTGAGCATCTCAGCCGTTGATGAACTCATAAAAAGTTGAAATATGCTCACTTAATGAGCTTTTTGGGGATTTTTAAGTCACTTCGCTAAATCATCCGCCAGAATTATGGCGGATGATTTTTAACGCTCAGTTCCTTAAAAATCTATTTCCCAAAAATCTCAAATCCGTTCGCATATGACTTTTTACGAGTCCATCAGCCATTGGCGGCTTTGTAAAAAGACATTCCGTCCGCCCGCCATATCCGCCATAAAGATTGGCGGACGTGCCGCTGGCGGGATCTTCGGCGGGGAATGCGCTCGCTGTTTCGGTTCAGGAGAGCCTGTTTTTATAATCTTCATACCCGAATCTGCGGATGATGCGGATATTTCCTGATGATTCTTTTATGGCGATTGAGGGCAGGCGGATACCGTTGAAGGTGTTCTCTTTGACCATCGTGTAGTGGGCCATATCTTCGAAAACAAGACGGGAGCCGACCGTAAGAGGTTCAGTGAATGAATAGTCTCCTATGATGTCGCCCGCAAGGCATGTCATGCCTCCGAGCCTGTATGTGTATTGATATTCACCGGGGAGGCCTGCCCCGGTTACTACAGGCCTGTAAGGCATTTCGAGCACATCCGGCATGTGGGCCGCTGCTGAAGTGTCGAGTATTGCGATATCCATCTTATTGTGAATGATGTCAAGAACCGACGCTTCCAGAACGCCGGCATTAAGTGCTACAGCTTCTCCCGGTTCTAGGTAAACCTCAAGACGCCAGCGTTTTTTAAAATCTTTTACAAGACTGCAAAGAAGATCCGTATCGTAATCTTTTCTTGTTATGTGATGCCCCCCCCCGAAGTTAATCCATTTCAGCCTGTGAAAAACAAATCCGAAATTATCTTCAACCACTTTTAATGTTCTTGCAAGCGAGTCCGAATTGAGCTCGCAAAGGTTATGAAAATGCAGGCCTGTTATTCCGTCAAGCTCATTCTCTTCGAAATTCTCCCTTGTTATTCCGAGTCTCGAAAAGGGGCCGCACGGGTCGTAAATCGGCACCTTTACTTCGGAATGCTCCGGGTTGACACGTATGCCGCATAAGACTTTCCTGCTGCTTCCGGTAACTCTTGCCTTAAAGCGCCTCCACTGTGAAAATGAATTGAAGACCATATGGTCGGCATAACCGAGGAGTTCGTCGAATTCAGTTTCAGCGTAAGCCGGGGCGCAGAGATGGACTTCCCCGCCGAACTCTTCATATCCGAGCCTTGCTTCATCGAGTGAGCTGGCTGCAATTCCGCATAGATATTGCCGGATTATGGGAAAGACGCCGAACATGGCAAATCCCTTGAGCGCCATGATAATTTTGCATCCTGCCTGTTTCTGAACTGAATCGAGGATTTTCAGGTTTCGAAGCAGAGCCTCTTCTTCAATTATGTAGCAGGGTGTCTGAATTTCTTTTGTTCCAGTATATGGCATTTTATCTCTATTTAATTATAACCGGAGTTGGTCTTCATTAAGCATGAATAAATCTTGTTGAACTTTTAAAACCATACATAAACAGACGGCTTTGTAAAAAGATTCATATGCAAGGCGCGCAAATCCTAAGGAATGAAGCGTACATCTTGGTACGCTGCAATGACGAAGGATGCAGCGCAACACAGCAGATGGACTTTTTGCGAAGCCGTCAATAAAATTTTTCGATCCATGGCAATCCGTACTTGCCGAGTTTATCCATGAAGGGAGCGGGATCAAACTCTTCCACATTGAATACTCCATTCTCTTTCCATTTCCCCGTCAGCATCATCATTGCTCCGATCATGGCTGGAACACCTGTCGTATAGGAAATGGCCTGAGCCCTGATTTCCCTGTAGCATTCGGCATGGTCGCAGATGTTGTAGATATAATATTTTTTCGGTTTTCCGTCTTTAATCCCTTCGATCATGCAGCCTATGCAGGTTTTTCCCCTGTAATTTTCGCCGAGTGATGTAGGTTCGGGAAGAAGCACTTTTAAAAATTTCAAGGGAATAATACTGTGCCCTTCATAATCGACCGGATCGATTCTTGTCATCCCCACATTTTCAAGAACCCTGAGATATGTCAGGTATTCCTGTGAGAAAGTCATCCAGAATCTCATTTGTTTTATGCCGGGTATGTTCTTTGCGAGAGATTCCATCTCCTCATGATACATAAGATACATCTCTCTCGGTCCAATTTCCGGAAAATCAAAAGTCTTGTAGACTGAAAGAGGATCGGTTTCCACCCACTTTCCGTTTTCAAAATATCTGCCGCGGGCCGTCACTTCCCTTATGTTTATCTCGGGGTTGAAATTTGTGGCGAAGGGATGTCCGTGGTCACCAGCATTGCAGTCCATAATGTCGATGTAATGAATTTCATCAAAGTGGTTTTTTGCGGCGTGGGCGCAGAATATATTCGTGACGCCCGGATCGAATCCGCATCCGAGAAGAGCCATGAGACCTTTTTCCTTAAATTTTTCATTGTAGTCCCACTGCCATTTATAACAGAATCTGGCCTCATCCGGAGGTTCGTAATTTGCCGTGTCGAGGTAGTCGACTCCCGTTTCAAGGCAGGCGTCCATAATGGAAAGGTCCTGGTAAGGAAGAGCGGTATTGATAACAAGAGCCGGAGACACTTTGCGTATAAGCGCAACCAGTTCTCCGGTGTTATCAGCGTCAACCCTTGCCGTTTCTATCGGTCTTGAAAGCTGGTTTTTGATTTTTTCACATTTTTCGATTGTTCTGCTGGCAAGAACTATTTCTGAAAATACATCCGGAACCTGCGCGCATTTATGGACGACTACACCTCCGACTCCGCCTGCTCCGATTATAAGTAT
>JAHJRK010000007.1 GCA_018830925.1 Pseudomonadota bacterium | reverse complement strand
GTGCAAGGCATGAATATTTTAAAAGATTCGATGCAAGAAATTTCATGCACGGCATCGGTTTCAAAAAGCGGCGGGAGAAAATTTATGTGATATTCTTCTTATTGATACTCAAAAATGCTGAATGCGTGCAAGATTCAGGTATTAGCTTAATATTTAACCGACTGTCTGAAAGATTACGCAACACTCGCCACTGGCCATGGTACCTCATTGGTATTGTCGTTGTTCTTTCCGAAATCGTAACTCTCATCATGAACAGCATCAACAGCCTGATCTGGTGGGGTCGCATCGACAGCGACCTGTTACTCATTGGAATCATCGATGCCTTTGTCGCTTCAGTGTTTGTCGGGCCTATAGCTGTTTTCATCGTCCAGCATACATTCAACCTCAAAGATATCAACCGTAAGCTCCAGGAGCAAATGGAGGAACGCATACGTGCCGAACAGGAGCGACTCATTCTGGAAGAACGTCTGCAACGCGCTGAGAAGATGGAGTCTCTGGGGTTGCTGGCGGGCGGAGTTGCCCACGATCTCAACAATGTGCTGGGCATTGTGGTCGGCTATGCTGAGCTGCTTCTCTTTAAGGCAAATGAGTCGAGCGCAATCAGGCCTCAGCTTGAGGAGATTATGAAAGGAGGCCAGAAGGCTGCCGCAATTGTGGAAGACCTGCTGACACTGGCCAGAAGAGGCGTCCCTGGCAGAAACATTATCAATCCGAACAAGATCATTGCCGATAATCAGAAGTCACCTGAGTTTACAGATTTATTTTTTCACCATTCCGATGTAAAGATCAAAACCGATCTTGATCCGGAGCTCTTAAATATATCAGGATCTACCGTGCATCTTGGCAAGACGATATTCAATCTGGTGTCGAACGCGAGTGAAGCCATGCCGAAAGGCGGGGTTCCGACCATAAAAACAGCCAATCAGTATCTGGACAAGCCGATTCAGGGATATGACGAGATCCGGGAGGGAGACTATGTTGTCCTTTCCGTGTCCGATACAGGGGAAGGGATACATGAGGCTGATCTGAAACGCATCTTTGAGCCTTTTTACACGAAGAAGGTCATGGGGAGAAGCGGAACGGGATTGGGGCTTGCGGTGGTATGGGGTACGGTGAAGGATCATAATGGCTACATCAATGTTCAGAGCGAAGAGGGAAAGGGAAGCACTTTTACCTTATATTTTCCTGTAACAAGGGAGGAATTATCCGCCGAACATATAGCCGTATCCATTTCCGAATACGTGGGAAAAGGCGAATCGATACTGATTGTTGATGATGTCAAGGGGCAGCGTTACCTGGCAGAAGAGATGCTAAAGAAATTGAATTACAGCGTAGCAAGCGTTTCCGGCGGTGAAGAGGCTGTGGTATATTTAAAGGAGCATAAGGTGGATCTCTTGGTTCTTGATATGATTATGGATCCCGGTATGGATGGACTGGACACATACAGGAGCGTACTTGAGATCCGTCCTGAACAGAAAGCTGTTATCGTGAGTGGCTTTTCGGAGTCGTACCGTGTGAACGCCGCCCAGGCTCTTGGTGCAGGCGCCTATGTGAAAAAGCCATATGTCGTAGAGAAGCTGGGGCTGGCCGTAAGAAAAGAACTTGACCGAGCCGTGTAAATAAGGGTGGATTAAGGTTCACCTGTTCAATTGGTAATCTTCAATTCTTTTCACTCAACTGTTTCGTGTAGTAGTAGGTGAACGAGAGTTAAGTATGCATCAACCGGATGAACCAAAATTTTGTTCCAAACCCAGGATATTGTAGCCCTGGAGGGATTCTCATGAAATGCAAACTAAACATAGTCTCTATCAATAACCTCTTCTGGCTCGATGAGTTCTTGAAAGACAGGAGATAATCCGATTAGGAGGGTATCATGTTTTATCGCAAGATGATGTATATCGCCGTGTTATTCATTCTCCTGACGACGACGGGCTGTTCGTTTTTCCGCTCCGTCGATAATAGTTCCCCCGAAGACATCCTGATATTTGAAACGTCCAAAAACGACCTCTGGAATCAGAAAAAGGCGCTGGAACAGGAGAAAGCCGCCTGTAAGAAGCAGGTTGCCGATCAGCAGGCGCAGATTGTCCTGATGAATACGGGTATGTCCGAACAACAGACCAAAATAGCCCAGGCAAACGAACAGATTACCGAATCAAACAAGACCATTGATGGCCTCAACCTTCAGATAAAGCAGTTCGAGACGGAAAGAGAAAAAATCGCGAAAGCCGCCGAGCCGGTTGAACCGAAGAAGATGAAGGGGATGCCGATCAAAACGATCAGTGATCCAAAGAAAGAGGCACGAAAGAAACCGGCAGCGGGGCCGGCTGGGGCAGAAACCGGAGCTGTCAAAATCAAGGTCCTTGCAGGCGAAGGGAATATCGCTTCGGCCAGCGCGATGGCGAAACGGATAAAAAAGATGGGTTACAAGGTGAAACTGGTCGACCTGGCAGAACGGTCCAATTTCGACGTGAATACTGTTTACTATGCTCCCAATCAGGCAGCGACCGCCGAGGAGATCGTGAAACAACTGGGAGGCAGCGCAACAACCAAGCCGCTCACCTGGAAGTCGGTTTATGATCTCATTATTGTTACGGGAAAGAAGCCGTAGAGAGGGGCTCCGCATCTTCATCTGAGATTCCCTTCCGCTGTTCCGGATGGGCAGGATTATATCCGGGTATGGATCGGGACGCACGATGAGTATGGAAAATTGATAAGAGATCGCTAACATCGAGCTGGACAAGGATGCGCTGGGATACCGCCCGCACACCTGTCAGTCCTGTGTTAGATCAATCATTTCAAACGCAAATCCTCACTTCTGTTCCCAACTGAATATTGTGTATAGGTAGGTGTTTCCTGAAAAATTCCTGCAACCAGGCTTTGCCAGCGTCCCGGATATTTTCCTGAGTGTTTTGTTCACGAACTCACATAATGGTCATATTGTCAGCAGCCTTCCGAGTGTGTCGTTAAAAAGCATTTTTGAATAACAATAGAAAAAGCGCGCGCTACTGCTACCCGCAGAACTGTAATTACAAACGTTCTCTCCTCCAGGTTAGATCGTTATAGCATTGTAGTAATCCATTCATTTAGTAAAAGATTTAGTATCCCGTCCCTCTATCTCTTCCTATTAAAACAGATTATCCATAAATCCAAATCTTGTGAAAACAAAACCAATTAAAACAACTGTAAAAGCCTTTATTACAACTAAATAATTTGATATTACATGGAATATGATAGGCAGGAGATTATTTGCGGTGGAAAAATATGGAAAACGTACAAACATAAAACGGCACCTGCCTTTTTAAAAAATAGGCATTATCACATGTATCTCCTGAGTCATGACTGAAATGGTACAGGTATAGCGGACACCTCGAAAAGTGTGTTATAGGGATGAAACTTTTGGAGGTGAAAAATGACAACGAAGAAAAAGAGCTACTCGAAACAATTTAAAATTGATGCCGTTAAACTGGTAACCGAGCAAGGCTACAAAATCTCGGAGGCCGCCCGAAATCTTGATATCCACCCGAATGTTCTGCGGCACTGGAGAAACCAGCTTAAAACCGACAGCGACCAAGCATTTCCTGGCAAAGGCCATATGGCACCGGAAAAAGAGGAACTGCATCGGCTGCGAAAAGAAAATAAGCGGCTTCAAATGGAGCATGAAATATTAAAGAAGGCCGCAGCCTTCTTTGCCAAAGAGTCGATGTAAGATACGACTTTATCCGGCAGCAACAGAAGGCCTATCCCATAACCGTTTTGTGCAGGGTTATGGAAGTCAGCTGGAGCGGATACTATCGATATTTGAAAATGAGCCATGATATAAAAATAGATAAGGACTTTGAATTGATGTCAAAAGTCCGGCAGATCAACGGAGAAACCCGGGGCGCTTATGGTTCTCGCAGAACGTCCGAAAGACTCCGCTCTCAGGGGCATGATGTGGGCCGATATCGTGCCCGCAGCCTGATGAAAAAAGCCGGTGTATCTGTAAAGCATCGCAAGAGGTTCAAAATAACGACGGACAGCAGACATAACCTGCCGGTTGCTCCTAATTTTTTGAATCGAAATTTTCAGGTGGATCAGCCAAACACCGTGTGGTGCAGTGATATCTCCTATCTGTGGACAATGGAAGGATGGCTGTATCTGGCGGTGGTAATCGATCTGTATTCGAGGAAAGTTGTCGGTTGGGCCATGAGCAGCCGCATGAAGGCATCGCTTGCCACAGAAGCTCTTTTGATGGCTTACTGGCGGCGAAAGCCTGGAAAGGGATTGATTCATCATTCTGATCGGGGCAGCCAATATGCCGGTAATGATTATCAGAAACTTTTGAATGCCTATGGCATGATCTGCAGTATGAGCCGAAAGGGCGATTGCTGGGATAATGCAGTTGCAGAGCAACGTTCGGCGTGCAGAAACCGGACAAATGAAAGAGGTACATCATCATGAGTGATTGGACTCAGAAAATTACGGAACTTGAGAAAGAAATCCAGGAGCTCAAGAAAGTGAATTCTAAGCTTGAGTCAAGAATTCTCCGACTTGAGCAGAATAGTCATGATTCGGAGTCAAAGCTTCGTGGTTTTAAGGCTCCAATTCGCATCCTTAATTGTTGGGAATTCAAAAAGTGTGGTCGTGAATCTGGCGGTACTAACGTGGCTGAGCTTGGATTATGTCCGGCTGCAACAATTGAGAAACTTGAAGTCATTAACAGAGGCAAAAAAGGAGGGAGAGTCTGCTGGGCGCTGGTAGGAACACTATGTGGAGGTAGGGTGCAGGGCATATACGCCGAGAAAATCGCCACTTGCTTAGACTGCGAGTTCTACAGCTATGTACGCAATCAAGAGGGACCGAATTTTCGATATGTTTTGCCCACGAAGAAATAGGAAATTAACGCAAAAGATAAACATGAACGCCGAACCTGTCGCTGCACCCGATCCAGAAGGCCTTGCGGCCTTCGGTCCAGGTGAGCTTTTCGTTGGGAGCAAAAGGGGGGTTTATGAAATACATATTAGTTGTCCTTTCATTCACGTTATTGGCAGGCTGCGCTGGGAAATTGTATACCATCGAAAATCCAAAACCAGACTCAAATGGACGTATCAATGGAGTGATCGTTTATCAACCCAAACCCATGGTATTTGTAATTGAGACTACACAAGCACAAGACAAGAATGGGAATGTAATTGGTTCAAGTGACGACGGTACCTGTAAACCTGTCAAGTCATTCGAAGTTGTAAGTGTACCAGACTATACAAAGCCGTATGCTGTTGGCTACGATTCGGCGCTGTTTGAGTCGTATAAGTTTTCGCTGGAGCTAGATAAGGGAGTAATCACTAAAGTCAATAATGACTCTATATCTGGTGCAAAAGACGTACTCGATGCATTCAAGGGAATCTTGGGAACAGCCAAAGATATTATGAAAGTTAAGGAGTTTTTACCTGCATGCAATGCTGGGAAAAAAATAGTGGGACGCATGGATATTTCAGATATACCAATTGTAAAGCCATAAGGCAAGGGCAAGGGGTCGGCCATTGACATCGGACAGGAGATAAAGACGAATCATTGCCCAACCAGTCAATCAACCCGACCGGGGAATCCCGGCCTGTGGTTTTTCCGCCAGGATTCAGGCCCCGGCGGGTTATCTTTACGTTCGGCAGAAAGGAGGAGAAAGATGAGACGTTTGCTACTACTGACTCTGATCGCATTCTTTGGTGTGTTTTCTCTGGCCGATGCGCAGTCCTACTCAGAAAGCGACTGGCAAATGGCATTCAACGCCAAGGTCACTCGCGGCGAAGTGGAGGTACAGCACCCCACTGGTCGCATTGACATCCTGACGAATGAGTATGCAATCGAGGTGGATCACGTTCGGAACTACCTCGCGGGCATTAAGCAGGCTCTGCAGTACGCAGCCGCAGCAAAGCGCAAGCCAGGGCTTGCGCTTTTCATGGACGGCGGAGAAGACACAGCCCAGGCGCTTGATGCGGCTCGAAAACTGTGCGCTGAGTCCGAGGTTCGTTTCTGGCTGATCAACGAATTC
>JAHJRK010000114.1 GCA_018830925.1 Pseudomonadota bacterium | reverse complement strand
GCTGGAGCACTGGCTGGTTCTGGAGCACCAGCAAGAGCAAGACTACCCGACAGCACAAAACAGACTGTAAAGAGCGCTATCAAAACTGACATTTTACTGAATTTCATCTGTGCCTCCTTTCATTAATGCCCTACTTATTGATTTATTTGCCCAAACAACGAACTATATCTAAACAACATTCATTACCCAAAGTTTATTCATAAGTTACATTACAGCTATGGGGTTTTTTGTCAAGAAAAAAAGATCTGTCTACAAAGCCGAAAAAGATGCCGTCCGGTTTTAAAATACCGGCGCTTAACTCCCTGTCCAGTAGCCTTCCGGGTCGAGTTCCCGAAGTACTTTAAGTTCATATTCCGTAGGGACAGGAGTCTTTATAAGCGTATCCGCTATCTTAAGCGGCCAGCCCGTATTATCCAAAATATTCCTGGCAGTTACACCGGGATGAATTGAAACAAGAAGCATCTCTTTTGAAACAGGATCGAATTTCATAATTCCGCGGGATGTTATCACGGCAGACGGACCGCCCCGGGGAAGTCCTGACTTTTCACGCCACCCGGCTCCGTTCCCGTACCCCGGAGATGTAATATAATCGACTGTCGGAACAAATCTGTGCTTCTCATGCGCCATTATTATGATGTGCCTTTGGGAAAGACCTGCAAGATCGCAGGCCCCTCCGCTTCCGGGAAGTCTTGTCGCCAATTTTCCCGAACTCATTATGTAGCTTGTATTTAAGTTCCCGAAACGGTCGACCTGGGCTCCCCCTATAAAACTGACGTCAACGGTTCCATTTTGAAGAAGACCCATTACATCTGATGTGTCGGAAAGCCATTTTGCCCTGAAAAGATTAGGAAGATCCCCCATCGTAAGAATCGGCTCCGGCGCGGGCGAATCGCGCACAATCCCGAGCTCGTAAATCCCGACGGCATCGGGGGCATGGGTACGTTTCGCGAGAAGAAATCCAAGTAGTGGGAGCCTCATACCGACAAAAACGACTTCTCCGTCTGCTATTTCACGTGCAGCCGCAGTGACCATAAGCTCGGAAAGAGTGTATCCTGCGGTATCAGTAGCCATAATCGACAGGTTCGGAAAGCAAATGATTTTTTAATTCAAGTTTTATGATTCTTTCTTTTCCCAGCAACCGGAGATAATCATCGCTGCTTTTAACATTATCAACCCAGAGCCTGAGCCACTTTTCAAAAGCCTCAGAAGTCTTGCTCTCATTTCGGTATTCAATGAATGCGTTATGATCCCTGTTATAATAGCCGGGGACGGGGGAAGGATGAGCTCCCCACGAGGCATGCACCACGGCGTCGACACGAAAACCCGGAGTAATGACACGGTTCGGGTCGCTTTCTATTGCACCAGGAGATACAATTTCTTCTGCGGTAATTATAATATGCCGGCTTGCAAGGCATGCCTCCCTTGTCACCCCGAGATTACCCCACATATGAGCGTTACCGAATTCATCTGAACGCTGTACATGAATTATGGCAACAGCGGGATTAATAGCGGAAACGGCGGTAAGCATCATGCCCGTAAAAGGGCAGGTGATTTTTTTTAAAGATTGGTTTGTTTTGTAAAGGTCACTTCCCAGAGCTGTAAGCGCAGGCATGAAAGGAACTCCCATTGCCCCGGCATTAAGCGCCATGGAGATGGTAAGGTTTGAATGATCTTCCGTTTCGAGGGTTCCTTCTTCTGCTGCCCGCCTGAAATTATAGGAAGAACCAGTTATAACATTACCAACCCAGGCAGCCCTTGTTTTTCGAACGCATCCGGCTCCTATGAGCCTGTCGAATAATATATCCGAAATCGGACCGATTAAGGTAAGATTTTTCTTCCGCTGTCTTATTATTTCATGGCCGGCCGCGAAGGGGATCATTGTTTCAAGAGAAGTGCCCATTACAACTTCAGCGCCATCAGGTACATACCGTTTTATGGCTTCAGAGAGACTCATCAGTTTGGAAGCAGGCGCCATAACGACTCCTCATTGTGAGACCTTTGCATAACGCCCCCTTTTGCCCGATTACTGCGTCAGGCTCAAATTTCGGCACGAAGTGACACGGAGTGAAGCGTAAGCGCTAACCGATAGCGCTATCCTCGAAATACTCAATGTATTCCTGTGGTTGAAATTATCGCCTTCCTTGTACTTGGCCAAAATTGGACGTTCTTCAAAGGTCTCATTGTATGATTGCTTTTGAAAATATCGGAATGCAAATCAAGTGTCAAGGGATTAAGTTTTTTTTGCAACCTGCGCCATTTACAACAGAAAAAGCCCCGGTTAATTAACCGGGGCTTTTTATAAGTATCAGCTATTATGATTTTTGAAGATCCCCGCAAGCAAGCAGCGGTGTTTGCGTTCGCTGTTTCGGATCAGGAACCGGCATCGGCAGCCTTTTCTGCAACCGGACCTGCGCCGCTTTTCTCAGGTGCAGATGCTGCTTTCTCTTCCTTTTTTGCTTTGGCAGATTTTTTGACTCCGTCTTTTTTCTTGACAGGAGCTTTTGCTTTTTTCTTGGTTCCATCTTTCTTTTTACTCTTCTCCGGGGCGACAAGCTCAACGATGGAAATTAGTGCGGCATCCCCGGGACGCCTTCCGACCTTTACTACTCTTGTATATCCTCCTGATATGGAGCCAAAACGTTCGGAAGCTTCCTCGAAAAGCTTATGAACAACATCTTTTTCCCTCACGATAGCAAGCGCCTGCCGCCTTGCACTCAGATCACCCTGTTTCGCAAGAGTTACAATTTTATCCGCCCAGCGTTTAAGTTCTTTTGCTTTTACATCGGTGGTGCGGATGCGGTCATGTTTAAACAGAGATGTCACCATGTTTCTGAACATTGCTTCCCTGTGACTGCTTGTTCTTCCTAATTTTATACCTGCGTTTCGATGTCTCATATAACAGTCTATTCTCCTTCTGCCTTTTCTTCTTCAGGAGGCACAAATCCTTCCAGTTTCATACCCAGAGAAAGGCCCATTTCATTCAGCACTTCCTTGATCTCGTTTAAGGATTTTCTTCCGAAATTCTTGGTCTTGAGCATTTCCGCTTCTGTCTTGCTGACAAGCTGATATATCTTCAGAATATCTGCGTTTTTCAAGCAATTTGCGCTTCTTACTGAAAGCTCAAGCTCTTCAACGCTCCGGTAAAGATTTTCATTAAACTGAGGTTTTTGCCGCTTGTCTGTTTTTTTCTCCGCTTCGGGCTCGAGTTTTTCATCAAAATTGATGAATATCGTCATCTGTTCTTTTAATATTTTCGCCGAATATGAAACCGCCTCCTCAGGTGAAATACTCCCGTCGGTCCAGACTTCCATTGTAAGCTTGTCATAATCGGTTCTCTGTCCGACACGGGCATTTCCTACCACATAGTTTACACGCTTTATGGGTGAAAATATGGAATCTATCGGAATAGTACCTACAGGTGCGTTTTCATCCTTGTTTGCTTCGGATAAGGAATAACTTTTTCCAACCTTTACTGTCATGGTCGCTTTTAAAACTGCATTTTCCGCCAGTGTCGCGATATGATGATCAGGATTCAAAACCTCACATTTGCCATCATCACTTACAAAATCCCGCGCCGTTAATTTACACTCACCCTTTGCTTCTATACGCATGATTTTCGGACTATTATCGGCAACCCTGAACCGCACATCTTTAAGATTAAGTATAATTTCAGAGACATCTTCAAGTACACCCGGTATCACGCTGAATTCATGAAAAACGGAATCGAATTTTACCGATACTATAGCGGCGCCATAAAGCGAGGAGAGTATTACACGCCTTAATGCATTACCGATAGTTATTCCAAATCCTCTTTCAAGAGGTTCACAAACGAACTTGCCGTAATTCGGCATACCGGTTACCTGAACCTTCTCGGGCGTTATCATCTCTTGCCAGTTCATGTACATAAGTTCATTTGATGCCATTTTTATTTTCTCCAGATTTTTTTTCAGAGGACACCTTTTTATAATTCATATAGTGAAGCGTTCAAATACGGACTGCTTTCCATACTTGTACGGCATGGTATATGGGTGTTTCAGCAAAACACTTTTATTTAAGGAATGTCGCCTGCCCCGTTATATTATTATTTAGAATAAAGTTCCACTATAAGCTGTTCCTGGATAGGCATCGTGATATCTTCGCGGACAGGAAAGCTTTTTACTCTTCCCTTAAGATTTTCTTTTTCCAATTCAAGCCACTGTGGAATACCTCTTCGAACAACAGCTTCCAAAGATTCGCTTATCGCTTTTACATTCCGGCTGGTCTCATTTATCTCTATTATATCTCCAGTTTTTATCAGATATGATGGAATGTTGATTTTTTTGCCGTTAACACGGAAGTGATTATGTTTTACAAAGTGACGTCCCTGGGAACGCGAACCAGTGAAACCAAGCCTGTAGACCACATTATCAAGTCTTCTTTCCAGCAATATGAGGAGGTTTGTTCCGGTAATATCCTTCTGCCGCTCGGCTCTTTCAAAAAAAAGATGAAACTGCTTTTCTGAAAGCCCATACATGCGTTTTGCTTTTTGTTTTTCTCTCAGCTGAACTCCGTAATCAGATATTTTTCTCCCGCGCCGCTGGCCATGCTGTCCCGGGGAATAGCTTCGCCTGTCAAACGCGCATTTATCCGAATAACAGCGATCCCCTTTAAGAAATAATTTTAAATTTTCCCGCCGGCATTGCCTGCATACTGCACCTGTATATCTTGCCAAATCTTCCTCCTTTTAATAGTTCAGGCTGTTAGGCTTTTAACTACAGCCTATCAGACTACAGTCTATCTTTATTATACCCTGCGTCTTTTCGGCGAACGGCAACCGTTATGCGGAATTGGCGTTACATCCTTTATGATTAGGATATTAAAGCCCGTTGCCTGAAGCGAGCGAAGAGCCGATTCCCTTCCCGGCCCGGGCCCCTTGACAAATACTTCTACATTCTTCATCCCATGTTCCATTGCTTTCTTTGCGGCATCTTCAGCCGCAAGCTGGGCCGCAAAAGGAGTGCTTTTTCTCGATCCTTTAAAGCCCTGGACACCGGCGCTCGACCATCCTACGACGTTCCCCGCAGGATCCGTGATAGAGACTATTGTATTGTTGAAAGTGGAGTAAATATGAACTACTCCATTGGTAATATTCTTTTTCTCTTTCTTTTTCGTTCGGGTTTTTTTCGCCATTTATAAAGCCCCTGTATATTATTTTGCTACTTTTTTGTTGCGGCCTTTTTCTTCACAGTTGAGCGTTTCGGTCCCTTTCGCGTCCGGGAATTCGTTTTTGTCCTCTGCCCTCTCACAGGAAGCGATTTTCTGTGGCGAAGGCCCCGGTAACATCCAAGATCCATGAGTCTCTTGATATTCATTGAAAGATCCGTACGGAGTTCGCCCTCAACTTTGTGATCGGCATCAATAATCTTGCGGATACTGTTGACCTCTGTCTCAGACAATTGATCCACTTTGGTATCCGGATTAATATTAAGCTTTGAGAGTATCGATCTTGATACTGCTTTTCCAATCCCGTAAATATACGTCAGGCCGATTTCAACTCTCTTATTCTTGGGTAGATCTACTCCTGCAATTCTTGCCAAAGCTTATCCTCCTCTATCCTTGCCTCTGTTTGTGTCTTTTATTCTCGCAGATTACTCTTATAACACCCTTTCTGCGGACAATTTTGCACTTGCTGCATATTTTTTTAACTGATGCCCTGACTTTCATATACCATGCTCCTCACCCCGATAAATGGGATAAGTAAGTTTACTAAATTATTTCCTGCCTGAAAACGCAGAAAATAATTTCTAACTTACTAATATATCCCGGGCTGCGCCTTTTATTTTGTTCTGTATGTAATTCTGCCGCGCGTCAGATCATAAGGCGACAGCTCAACAGTAACTTTATCCCCAGGAAGAATCTTAATAAAATGCATGCGCATCTTACCCGAAATGTGCGCAAGCACCTGGTGTTTGTTTTCGAGCTCGACCCTGAACATCGCATTCGGCAGCGTCTCAAGTACTGTTCCTTCAACCTTGATTGCTTCCTCTTTCGCCATAGTTCAGCTCCCGTTTCTTTCGCTTAAAATAACCGGACCATTTTCTGTAACGGCCACTGTATGTTCAAAATGCGCGGAGAGACCGCCATCCTTTGTTATCGCCGTCCATCCGTCTTCAAGAATATCGACTTCATATCCCTTTTCATTAACCATAGGCTCAATGGCAAGCGTCATGCCGGGTTTTAATACCGCTCCCAAGCCCGGTTTGCCGAAATTAGGAATCTGCGGATCTTCATGAAGGCTGCTCCCGATTCCATGTCCAACAAACACACGAACAACCGAATATCCGGCAGTCTCAACATATGACTGTATGGCATTCGATATATCCGAAAGTCTTCCTTTCGGCACTGCTTTTTCAATCCCTTTATAAAGAGCTTCTCTTGTTATCCGCGTAAGCCTCATTGCTGTTACGGATATTTTCCCGACAGGCACCGTTATGGCAGCATCACCGTAATATCCGTCAAACAACACCCCGAAATCGAGACTTATAATATCACCTTCAACAAGTTGCTTTTTTGAAGGCAAACCGTGAACCACAACGTTATTCACTGAGGTACACAGCGAATACGGATACCCTTTATATCCCTTGAATGCGGGTTTTGCATCTTTTTCGGATGCCAGTTTTTCAGCAACATCGTTCAAATATAAGGTGTCTACGCCAGGCTTAACTTCGTCTTCAAGCCTGCAGAGAATATCCGCGACAATCCTGTTGCTTAACTTTAATTTTTCGATTTCTTTAGGTGATTTTAAAATCACCATGCTAGAATCGCCCCTTGACCCTGGCACCGCCCTTTTTCAGAAAACCTTCGTAATGGCGGGAGATCATATGTGACTCTATCTGTGAAATCGTATCTATAGCAACCCCTACAACTATCAGGAGGGCGGTTCCTCCGAAATAAAATGGAACATTAACCTGGGTTATCAGCACCGATGGAAGCACACATACGCACGAAACGTAGAAGGCGCCTCCCAAGGTAATTCGTGTAAGCACCCTGTCTATATAATCAGCGGTTCGTTTCCCTGGTCTTATTCCCGGAATATACCCGCCGTGTTTTTTCATGTTTTCAGAAACATCAACCGGATTGAATGTAACAGCCGTATAAAAATAGCAGAAGAAAAAGATCAATCCAACAAAGAGCAGTTCATAAATTACACTGCCCGGTGTCAGTGCTTTCGCAAAATCCTGCATCCATTCAATTTTTATGAAGCTTGCAACGGTTGCAGGAAACATCATGATGGAAGATGCAAAAATAGGAGGAATAACCCCTGATGTATTTATTTTAAGCGGGAGATGCGTGCTCTGGCCTCCGTACATTTTCCTGCCTATGATCCTTTTTGCGTATTGTACCGGTATACGCCTCTGCCCCTGCTCTACAAATATAATTATTCCGACAACGCCGACCATAAGAACGAGAAGAATAAGAACAAGAAATATATTCATTTCGCCCGTTGAAACAAGTTTGAATGTGTTGGCTATGGCGTTCGGCATCCGGCATACAATTCCCGCAAATATAATAAGGGATATTCCGTTTCCGATTCCGCGTTCGGTAATCTGCTCCCCAAGCCACATAATGAATGCCGTTCCGGCTGTGAGGGTAATAACGGTCATGAGCCTGAATCCCCAGCCCGGAAATAAAACAACCGGAGCTCCTCCTGGAGAAGCCATGCTTTCAAGGCCGACGCTGATGCCGAACCCCTGTATTATGCTCAGCAACACGGTGCCGTACCTCGTGTACTGGATAATCTTTTTCCGCCCCTGCTCTCCTTCTTTTGACAGACGTTCAAGATGCGGAACAACAACGGTCAACAGCTGTAAAATAATGGATGCGCTGATATATGGCATTATGCCGAGTGCAAATACCGACAGCTTTTCAAATGCGCCGCCTGAAAACATATCGAAAAGTCCGAGCAGAGTTCCTTTTGCTTTGGCAAAAAAAGACGCAAGCGCGACACTGTCTATACCCGGAACCGGAACATGAACTCCGACGCGGTAAACAATAAGCAAAGCCAGAGTCATCAATACACGTTTTTTTAGTTCAGGTATTTTAAATATATTCTGGAAACCGCTCCCAACCATTTATATAACCTCTACTTTGCCGCCGGCTTTTTCTATCTTTTCCTTTGCTCCGCTGCTTGCTCTGCTGACCTTTACTGTCAGGGGAAAATTGATGTCGCCCTGTGCAAGAAGTTTTATCCCGTCCCTTCTTCCCTTTACTATTCCAGAACGGACCAGAATAGCCTCATCAATTGTGGAACCGCTTTCAAATTTTAAAAGATCCCGGATATTGACTACAGCAAACTCCTTTTTGAATATATTCGTAAAGCCTACCTTTGGAAGGCGTCTTTGAATCGGCATTTGCCCGCCTTCGAATCCGGGCCTGACTCCTCCACCCGAGCGCGCCTTATGCCCCTTATGACCCTTACCTGAGGTCTTGCCGGTTCCGGATCCGGGCCCGCGCCCTAAGCGTTTGCGCGAACGTTTTGATCCCCTGGGCGGCGATAATTCATTTAATTTCATCAATCTTCTCCTCAGCCTTCACCAGATGCGATACCTTACTGATCATACCCCTAACAGAAGGAGTATCATTGAGCTCAACTGTTCTATTAAGCTTTGTCAGGCCCATACCGCGCAACACCTTCCGGTGCTTTTCAGGCCGTGCGATCATGCTTTTAACAAGTGTGACTTTCAGTATTCCCGACATAAATCCTCTTCCCCGTTAGGAGCCGTTACGAAATAACTGTTACTTTCTGGACCATTTCATTACGGCTCCTTATGCCGTTCTCGTCATTTAAATGTACAGTTATTTTTTTACAACGGCTTACAGTTCTTCAGCGGTCTTTCCCCGCCTTTCGGCCACCTGTTCGCGGCTCTGCAATTTTTTCAACCCGGTAATCGTTGCCTTGACGACATTATGGGGATTATGAGATCCCATGCACTTCGTAAGGACATTCCGGACACCTGCAGCTTCAAGCACCGCTCTGACGGCTCCGCCTGCAATAAGCCCGGTGCCTTTAGATGCGGGCTTTAACATCACCCTGCCTGCTCCGAATTTACCTATAACCTCGAAAGGAATTGTTCCCTCCGTAAGAGGAACTCTTATCATATTTTTTTTTGCCTGGTCCACGCCTTTTCGGATGGCTTCCGGGACTTCTCCCGCCTTTCCAAGTCCGCATCCGACACTCCCCTCGCCGTCGCCTACAACAACTATCGCGCTGAAACTGAACCTGCGGCCACCCTTTACGACTTTTGCCACCCGGTTAATGTGAACCACTTTATCGATCAACTGATTTTCGCCTGCATCCTTTTTGAACAAGGGCCTGCCTCCTTCACTAAAAATAAAAGACTAGAAATCTAAACCGGCTTCACGCGCGCCGTCCGATACCGCCTTGATGCGGCCGTGATACTGAAACCCGTTACGGTCAAAAACCACCTTTTTATACCCTTTTTCAATCGCTCGCGCAGCTATTACCTTTCCAACAAGACTGGCTGTGGCTGTTTTCTTTTCCGAGCCGGACTGCCCCGCAACAGCCTTTTCAGTACTCGCAGCAGAAACAAGAGTATTACCACTCGTATCGTCTATTATCTGGGCATAAATGTGTTTTGCGCTTCTAAAGACGCTCAACCGCGGACGCGCCTGTGTTCCGGAAAGTTTTTTCCTGATTCTTTTTTTTCTCTTCAACCTTGCCTGTACTTTAATATCTAGTGACCCCATATTTCTATTTCCTTGTTTTGCAACGATTATGAGATCGAAAGATTAATCTCTTTCATCATCAAACCGCAAACGGCAAACCGCTTATTATTTTGTACCCGTCTTTCCTGCCTTCCTCTGAATACGCTCTTCGGAATATTTTATACCTTTTCCCTTATATGGTTCAGGTGGTTTTAATTTTCTTATCGAAGCGGCAGCCAGTCCGAGTTTTTCCTTATCAATCCCGGAAAGCTTAACAACAGTATTCTTCTCAACAGCCGCACTGATGCCATCGGGAAGATCAAAAACAACCGGATGCGAAAAACCGAGATTAAAGACTATGCTTTTACCTTTCAGCTCCGCACGGTACCCGATGCCGTTTATTTCAAGAATCCTCTCAAACCCCTTGTTGACACCGATTATCATATTATTGACAAGGCTTCTTGTGAGGCCCTGCAATGCCCTTCCCGGCCTGTCATCAGACAGGGTGGACACATTAATAAAGCCGCTCTCAATCTTTAAATCTATGTCCGGATGAATTATACGGGTCAGAGAGCCTTTTTCCCCCACAACAGTTATTGCTTTATCCCTGTATGATATCTTGGTTTTATCGGGTACCTGAATCGGTTTTTTTCCTACACGAGACATCTGTTACTCCTCTTTATCTTACCAAACCTTACAGAGGACTTCGCCTCCCAGTTTTTCCTTGGCAGCCCTCTTATCCGTCATTACGCCTTTTGAAGTGGATAAAACCGCAAGACCCATGCCACTGAGTATCGGCTTCATCTCATTGCTTTTCACATATGTTCTTCGGCCCGGTTTGCTGATTCTTTCTATGCCGAAAATAGCACTGTTCCGGTCCTGACCATACTTAAGATAGACCCGCAAAATCCCTTGCTTGTTGTCTTTTAAGAATTTATAATTCTTTATAAATCCCTCATTCTTCAGAACTTTTGCCAATTCGGTCTTCAGCTTGGACCCTGGAATATCAACGCTGTTTAATGTTGCCTTTCCGGCATTCCTTATGCGGGTCAACATGTCCGCTATTGGATCACTCATTGCCATTTTTTTCTCCGATCTTTATAACCGTTTCAAATAAGTTATAAACAAAAAACAAATCCATAAAAAATAGTTATTTACCAGCTGGATTTAATAACCCCGGGGAGTTTGCCCGCTGAGGCAAGATTTCTGAAACAAATACGGCAAATTCCAAATTTTCTGATAAAGGCCCGCGGCCTTCCGCAAATAGGGCACCTGTTATATGCCCTCACACTGAATTTAGGTTTACCAATAGCCTTATTTCTAAGCGCCTGCTTCGCCAAATCATCCTCCTTATAAACTTTTCACCCGGGATATCAAACAATCAGTTCAAAAATAATCATAACATTGCAATGCTGTGACCGGCATAAGGAGCCGTAACAAAATGGTCAGAAATGTAATGGTTATTTAATAACGGCCCTTAATTCTTAAAAGGCATTCCAAGAAGCCTTAAAAGTTCTTTGCCCTCTTCATCCGTTGCTGCAGTTGTCACAATGCAAACATTCAGCCCTTTGATCTTCTCTATCTTATCATAATCGATCTCGGGGAAAATTATATGCTCCTTTATGCCAAGCGTATAGTTTCCAAACCCGTCAAAAGCTTTATTGGATACTCCTCTGAAATCTCTTACACGCGGAAGAGCCGTGTTAAGGAGCCGGTCCAGAAAATCATACATGCGATTTTTGCGGAGTGTAACCATGCATCCGATAGGCATTCCGATTCTCAGTTTAAAAGCGGCTATAGATTTTTTTGAGCGGGTAATGACAGGTTTCTGCCCCGTTATAATCTTAAGCTCATCCACAGCCGAATCTAGCAGTTTTATATTATGAATAGCCTCTCCAAGCCCTATATTAAGTACTACCTTTTCCAGTTTAGGAACCTGCATTTTGTTCCCATACTTAAAGGTTTCAATCAGTCTTGGGACAACCTCTTTGTCATAATAAAGTTTTAGCCGTGCCATTATATTCCTTTCAAAAACCCGACCTTCTTAGTAAGTTAGAAATTATTTCTTGCGTTTTCTACCCCTCGGGGGGTACTAAAAAGAGCGGCAGGAAATAATTTCGTAAACTTACTTATCCCGTTTATCGGGGTTAGAAGCCGTTACAAAATAACTAGTGCATTCCAGACTATTTTGTTACGGCTCCTTATGCCGTTTTTGACATCCAGATGACTACTTTATTTTTTTTCAGCGGCTTACATGTACTATTGCTATTTATCTATAACCTCGCTGCACTTCTGGCACACGCGGGCTTTTTTACCATCCTCAAGTCTTTGCATCTTGATGCGGACAGGTTTGATGCATTTGTTGCACATCAGCATGACATTAGAAACATGAACCGGAGCCTCACCTGCAACAATCCCGCCCTGCTTGTTCTTGGCCGTAGGCCTGGTATGCCGCTTAACCACATTTACATTCTCCACCAGGATCTTGTTATCTTTTCTTATAACCTTCACCACTTTACCGATTTTACCCTTATCCTTACCGGCTATCACCTTAACTTTATCGTCTTTTTTGATCTCACAGCTTTTTGCTATCATAAACCGTTTCTCCACAAGCGGGATTAAACTATAATACTTCAGGGGCCAGCGAAATGATTTTCATGAATTTTTTCGCCCTCAGTTCTCTTGCAACTGGGCCAAAAATTCGAGTTCCTATAGGCTCCTTGTTCGGTGTAATCAGAACGGCCGAATTGTCGTCAAATCTTATGAATGAGCCGTCCGGTCTTCGTATCTCTTTTTTGGTACGCACCACAACAGCTTTCAAAACCTCGCCTTTTTTTACCTTTGCATTGGGAATGGCCTCTTTTACGGATACGACAATGATATCGCCTATACTTGCGTACCGCCTTCTCGAACCGCCTAGGACTTTAATGCAATAAACCACCTTGGCACCTGAATTATCTGCCACCGTTAACCTAGTTTCTGCCTGAATCATTTCAATATTCCTTTAAAATCAAACGGCTTTTTCAACGATCTTGCTGATACGCCATCTTTTTGTCTTGCTGAGGGGCCTAGATTCGGTAATCAAAACCTTATCTCCGGTCTTGCAAGAATTCTCTTCATCATGAGCGGCAAATTTCGTTCGTCTTCTGACGTATTTATGGTAAAATTTATGTTTGACCAGTCTTTCGATCCGGACAACAACAGTCTTATCCATCTTGTCGCTTACAACAGTCCCAACCACTTGTCTTTTCATTCCTCTTTTATTCATGGCAGCAATTATTCTTTATCTTTTTTTATAAGTTCGGATTCCCTGATAACAGTCTTTATCCGTGCAATTTCCCGCTTGTTCAGCTTCATCTTTTTAGGACTTTCAAGTTGACCGATCCCATGCTGAAAGCGTAAATTGAACAGGCCCTCTGTCAGTTCATTCAGTTTACTGAGTCTTTCCTCATGGCTCAGATCCCTAATCTCACTCGCTTTCATTTTATATATTGCTCCTGTCTATAAATCTGGTTTTAACTGAAAGTTTGTGCGATGCAAGTCTGAGCGCTTCCCTGGCGAGCTCTTTTGTGACACCCTCCATTTCATAGAGAATTTTCCCCGGACGGACGATTGCAACCCATCCTTCAGGAGCGCCCTTTCCTTTTCCCATTCTAACTTCAGCAGGTTTTTTTGTAATCGGCTTATCCGGAAATACCCTTATCCACAGTTTGCCGCCTCTTTTTACATGCCTTGTCATGGCAACCCGCGCTGCCTCAATTTCCTTGGAATTGACAGCGCCGCATTCTATTGCCTGCAGTCCGTATTCGCCGAAACTCAAATTCGATCCCCGGCTGGCAACGCCCTTCATTCTTCCTTTTTGCTGTTTTCTGTGTTTAACTTTTTTGGGACTCAGCATCTGCTTTACTCTCCCGTCTTTTAGTAAGTTGCGAACAAAAGTAATTTCGTAAACTTACTTACACCCCTCAAGGGGGTACTGAAAAAAGTTCCGTTTATCGGGGACAGAAACCGTTACAAAATAACCATTTCATTTCTGACCATTTTATTACAGCTACTTATGCCGATAACGACATTTCAATGTTACTATTATTTTTGAACGACGGCTTACCTGGCGCCTGCTTCAATTTGATCCTTTTTAAGGATCTCTCCTTTAAAAACAAAAACCTTGATTCCTATAATGCCATACGTAGTAAGTGCTTCCGTAAAGCCGTAATCGATATCGGCTCTTAAGGTATGAAGCGGAACGCGTCCTTCACGGTACCATTCCCGCCTTGCCATTTCCGCTCCCCCGAGCCGGCCTGAGCATATTATCTTAACACCCATTGCACCGAATCTCATGGCTGAGGCAACTCCGCGTTTCATGGCCCTTCTGAATGCAACTCTTTTTATCATCTGCTGAGCAACGCTTTCGGCAATCAGCTGAGCGTCTATCTCTGGCTTTCTGACTTCCTGAATATCTATCATAACCTCATGGGATATCTGCTTCTCCAGCTCCTGCTTGAGCAGCAGTATCTCAGAACCCTTTTTGCCTATTATAATCCCGGGCCTCGATGCATAGATTCGCAACCTTACCCGCTTGGATGACCTTTCGATTTCAATCCTTGAAATGCCCGCATGGTTAAGCTTCTTTTTCAGAAACTTCCGGATATTAAAATCCTCTAGTATATAACCTGCATAGTTTTTACCGGCATACCATTTTGATTCCCATGTTTTTACTATACCCAATCTCAACCCGATAGGATTTACTTTCTGCCCCAAGCTTTTTCCTCCTTTTTACATCGACCCGTCAGCTAAAGTGACCGTAATATGTGCAGTTCGTTTCAATATGCGTGTTCCTCTGCCGCGCGCCCTCGCTGCAAAACGTTTCAATGAAGGGCCTTCATCTGCAACAATATTGCGGACAACCAGCGAATCCACATCCATGTTCGGATTCTGGCCGGCATTCGCAACGGCAGACCTTATAACCTTTTCAACAATTCCTGCCGACTTGAGAGGCATGAATTTCAGCTCGTTCAAAGCCGCTTCCACCTTTTTCCCCTTCACCGCACCTATGAGCTTCCTGATTTTTTGAGGAGAAATGCGTATATATCTTGCTAAAGCCTTACTCTCCATAGCAAATATTCCCTTTTCTATCTTTTTCTTATTTCTTCAGTTTGGTTTTCTTGTCGCCTGCATGCCCGTGAAAAGTCCTTGTTGGAGAAAATTCTCCCAGCTTGTGCCCGACCATGTTCTCTGAAATAAAAACGGGTATGAATTTTCTCCCGTTGTGTACCGCCATTGTAACTCCAACCATTTCAGGAACAATCGTCGAACGCCTTGACCATGTCTTTATGACTTTGCCGCCCCGGCTTTCATGAATAGCCAGAACTTTCTTCAGTAATTTTTGCTCAACGTATGGACCTTTTTTTAACGACCGTGGCATATATTCTCCCGCTTATAAAACCGGCTTACTGATATATAAATCCTGCCTTTATTTCTGTGTACGCTTTTTCACTATAAAAGAACTTGTTCTCTTGTTCTTCCTTGTCTTATAACCCTTCGATGGCATACCCCACGGGCTGCACGGGTGCCGTCCGCCTGACGACCGTCCTTCTCCTCCGCCCATAGGATGATCAACCGGGTTCATTGCAACTCCCCTGACTTTCGGCCTTCTTCCGAGCCATCTTTTGCGTCCGGCTTTCCCAAGGGAGATATTCTCATGGACAACATTCCCTATCTGCCCTATTGTAGCCTTGCAGTTCAGCAACACCATCCGGACTTCTCCGGAGGGAAGCTTCACAAGAGCGTACCTACTTTCCTTTGCCATCAGCTGTGCGAATGTTCCGGCGCTTCTTACAATCTGCCCGCCTTTTCCGATACGAAGCTCTATATTGTGTATATAAGTACCGAGAGGTATATTGCTCAAAGGCAGCGTATTGCCAGGTTTTATATCGGCTTCCGGACCCGACATCACCGTATCATTAACAGCAAGGTTAAGAGGGGCAAGAATATATCGTTTTTCCCCGTCTGCATAATGAAGCAGCGCAATCCTCGCGCTTCTGTTGGGATCATACTCAATTGCCGCAACCCTTGCGGGAATACCTGTCTTGTCCCGCTTAAAGTCGATCAGCCTGTAATGCTGCTTGTTCCCACCGCCTATGTGCCTGCTGGTTATCCGTCCGTGCACATTCCGGCCCCCGCTTTTTTTAGCAGCCTTAATAAGGCTTTTTTCCGGTTTCGAACGGGTGACCTCTTCATATGACGGATAAACCTGAAAACGCCTTCCTGCGGACGTTGGTTTTACTTTCTTTACAGCCATTTTACGCTCCTAAATCAATAATATCTTCATAAAAAGTCAAAAAACAACTTTTTATTTGAGGCTATACTCCTTCAAAAAATTCAATACGCTCACCGGGCATAAGCCTGACAATAGCTTTCTTGTAATCATTGCGCTTTCCTAATATCCGGCCCCTGCGCTTGAATTTCCCCATAACCTGAATTGTCCTGACACCTGCAACTTTGACCTTGAAAATCTCTTCAACAGCCTTCTTGATTTCAACCCTGTTGGCTTTCCGGTCGACTTCAAAAGTGAGCTGGTTGGCCGATTCTTTCTGAATCGTGCTCTTTTCGGTAATCAGAGGCCGTTTTATAACATCATATCTGATCATGCCGTTAACCTCCCCTCAATACCCTTTATAGAAGTCTCGAGCAGAATAAGCTTTTCATATTTAAGGATATCATAAACATTCAGGCCTTCATACCTCATTACTTTGATACCGGGAACGTTCCTTGATGAAAGCTCAAGATTTTCATTCACGTTTTCGGTAATTATCAGCGCTTTTTTGACCTTCAGGTTATCAAGAACTGACGTAAATCCTTTTGTCCTCGCTTTTTCGAGTTCAAACTTATCAAGCACAAGAAGATTATTAGTCTGAATCTTGCTGCTTAAAGCCATTTTAAGAGCCTGTTTTCTTATTTTCTTGGGAACCTTGTAGGAATATGATCTCGGGTCAGGCCCGAAAATTGAACCGCCTCCTCTTAACAAAGGAGATTTAATATCACCCCTGCGCGCCCTGCCTGTCCCTTTCTGCTTGTATAGTTTTCTGGTGCTCCCCTTCACATCGCTCCTGTGTTTAACGGAAGCGCTCCCTGCTCGTCTGCAGGCAAGCTGCATTGTAACAACTTCATGCAACACGCTTTGTTTTACAGGAACATTGAAGATGCTTTCGGCAAGCTCAAGCTGCGAAACCTTTTCTCCATTTATATTGTAAACATCTATAATCGACATAATCTTGTCCCAATCAATTTACTTTTTTATAAGCCATTTTTATCAGGCGTTACGCCCCAGGCAAAATCCTATTATTTTTTTGTGATCTTCGGCTTACATACTGAAACCAGGCCTGATCTCGGCCCCGGAACCGCGCCCTTCAGCAATATTAGATTATCCTGCTCTCTTATATCAATGATCTCAAGATTTCGCATGGTCTGCTTTTCATTTCCATAATGCCCGGGAAGCTTTTTCCCTTTTAATACCCTTGAAGGCCAGGCGCTCGCTCCGATAGAGCCCGGAATCCTGTGGCAGTGACTTCCGTGGGTTTTTCTGCCCCCGCTGTATCCGTGCCGCTTAATTACACCTGCAAAACCCCGTCCCTTTGTGGTGCCACTTACATTTACCCGGTCTCCGACATTAAAGATGCCGGCATTTAATTCCTGGCCAAGCGCATATTCTCCGGTATTTTCAACCGCAAACTCCTGGATTATTTCGCAGGATTCAAGCCCGCTTTTTTTCAGATGTCCCTTATCCGGCCTGCTAACACGTGTCTTCTTTTTTCCGCCGAATCCGAGCTGAAGAGCATTATATCCATCCGTTTCACCGGTTTTAATCTGGGTAACCGTGCATGGTCCGATCTTTACAACAGTTACCGGCACATATTTGCCTTCCGAGGAGAACACAACTGTCATCCCTAGTTTTTTCCCTATCAATCCTCTACACATGGCTCTTACCGTTTCCTATGCTACAGTTTTATCTCGACATCCACTCCCGGAGACAGGTCCAGTTTCATCAGGGCATCAACTGTCTGCTGAGTCGGCTCAATAATATCGAGAAGTCTTTTATGGGTTCTCATCTCAAACTGCTCTCTCGACTTTTTGTCTATATGGGGTGAGCGCAGAACACAATATTTATTCACTCTGGTCGGCAGCGGAATCGGCCCTATAACTTTTGCGCCGGTCTTATTAGCGGTATCAACTATATCCGTAGCCGACTGATCCAGCAATTTATGATCATACGCCTTTAGCTTGATTCTGATCTTGGTATTCATTATCATAAGTTATCTTTCTCTTTAGTAAGTTGGAAATTATTTTCTGCGCTTTCCAGCAGGAAATAATTTCGAAAATTACTTATACCCCTCAAGGGGGTACTTAAATAGTCCAGTTTATCAGGGTTAGGAACCTTTACGAAATAACCATTTCATTTCTGACCATTTCGTTACTGCTCCTTATGCCGGTCACGGCATTTCAATGTTACAGTTATTTTATTACAACGGCTTATCCGAGTATTTCGCTGACTACTCCGGCGCCAACCGTCCGGCCACCTTCCCTTATCGCAAACCGAAGCTCTGTCTCCATCGCTATCGGCGTTATCAGATCCGCCGTTATCGTTACATTATCCCCGGGCATTACCATCTC
>JAHJRK010000113.1 GCA_018830925.1 Pseudomonadota bacterium | reverse complement strand
ATTATAAAGAAGTCGGCAAGGGCGAGGCGGCCATTGTCGATACCTGGTGGCAGACGGAGAACGGAGGTTTTCTCTGCAGCACACTGCCTGCCATCAAGCCGATGAAGCCCGGCAGCGCAGGTCCCGGCATGCCCGGAATTCATCCCATTATTTATGATAATGACGGAAAAGTGATTCCCCAGGGAGCAGGAAAAGCGGGCAATATATGCATACAGAACCCGTGGCCCGGCATGTTCCAGACGATATGGGGAGACCGTGATCGATTCGTGAAGACGTATTTCGAACGGTACTGTAAGAACCCGAAAAGCAAAGATTGGCGGGATTGGCCCTACCTTGCCGGCGACGCCGCGGTGCAGGCCGAGGACGGATATTATAGAATTCTCGGAAGAATCGACGACGTAATCAATGTATCCGGTCACAGGCTGGGCACAAAGGAGCTTGAATCTGCCGCCCTTACTGTTGTCGAAGTGGCGGAAGCTGCGGTTGTTCCCGTCAAAGATGACATTAAAGGTGTAGTTCCCGATCTTTATGTTGCTTTGAAACCCGGGTTCAAAGCGAGCGTTGAACTTGAGAAGAAGATTATAAATGCCCTTGTAAAGGAGATCGGGCCGATAGCAAAACCGAGAAAGGTCTGGATTGTTCCCGATATGCCGAAAACTCGTTCGGGAAAGATCATGCGGCGCGTGCTGGGGGCTATATCGAATAAAAGTGATGTCGGGGATGTCATGACGCTTGCTAATCCCGAGATAGTCGAAGAGATTACTAAAATGGTTCAGAAATAATATTTTTTACGAGAAATATTATCTTTCTGCTGTTTTCAACATCAAGGCAGGGCGTGTTTCACATGCCCTGCCTTCCCATTCCGGCTATTCTCACATCTTCAAAGGATATGTATGCCGCCAAAAATACTGATTGCAGACGATGAGCAGAGTATCGTCGTTCCCCTGGAATTTCTGATGGAACAAAAGGGTTATCAGGTTATGGCCGCCTATAACGGTGAAGAGGCCATCGAAAAAATCATATCTTTCAACCCGGATCTAATTCTTCTTGACATCATGCTTCCGATAATAGATGGTTTCGAAGTCTGCCAGATGATAAGAAGCAACCCTAACTGGAAAGACATAAAGATTATTTTTGTATCCGCCATGGGGCGTGAGGTGGATATCGCAAAAGGCCTGGCGCTCGGTGCCGATGCCTATATCACCAAGCCTTTTGCAAATGCAGAGATAATACAGAAAGTCAGGGAAGTTCTGGGTCATTAATTCATGAAATCCATTAACAAATTCTGGTTGTTTGTTGCTGCTGCTTTTGCAATAATAGGCATTGTCCTGTACATTTTCGGCTGGCTCTTCTGGCAACAACTTGCACCTTCCGAAAAGATAATCCTGGAAAGCGTCTCCGGAAAGCACTTTTTTTATATTTTCAGCTCAATAATTCTTCTATTAGGCTGTCTGATACTCATCCTTGACGGCATTCTTAATGTCTATATTCTTCCGGCGAAAAAACTCACAGCGGAAACTCATATAATAAATACGGTCAATCCTTCGCATCGCATAAATATGGAAGGAAGTAGCGATATAATCCGCCTTGCAGAGGCCATAAATGAAGGCGCGGATCGTTATGAAAATCTCCAGCGAAATGTTGACGAGATGATTCATTTCGCGAGAACGGAATCTGAAAAAGAGAGAAATATTCTTGCCGCAGTCATGTCCGAATTATCCGAAGGTATCCTGATATGCAATTCCGACTGCCAGATCATATTATACAATAAAAGATCGAAACAGTTGTTTGAAAGCGGTACCGGCGTGAAACAGGAACGGAATGCACAAAACGGCCTCGTTGGAATAGGGCGCTCTGTTTTTGGTATCATCGAGAAAAAACTTCTGGTTCATGCTCTTGATGAAATTGCCGCAGGATTGAAGGAAGAGAACAAAAATGTCTCTTCATTTATAACGGTCAGCAGGGAAGACAAGCTGCTTCGTGCCGAAGTCGTGCCGGTATTGAATCATCTTAAACTATTTACGGGATTTATACTAATACTTGAAGATATCACAGAACAGCTTGAAAATGAGGGTCGTTTTGATTCCCTTCTTCTTTCCTTTACAAGAGGCGTAAGGGCTTCAATTGCAGGAATAAGGTCGGCAATAGAGGTTGTACTTGAATATCCGGATATTAAAAATGATCAGTTAGACGAGCTTACGAGGATTATTCATCAGGAATCAATAACTCTCGGCAATATGATTGATGAAACTTTTTTCAATTATTCCTGCCGCTTTAACAGCATGTGGCCGCTTGTGAAGATGTCGGCTGGAGATCTCATTGAAACAGTCAGGAAGAAGGCTGAAGAAAAACCGGGAGTGATTATTCACTATGTTAAACCTGATTTTCCCTGCTGGATTAAAGTCGATACCTATTCCATGATAACAGCCTGCCTGTTTTTACTGGAAGAGCTGAAAAATGAAACCGGACAGCAGGAATTCGGATGCAATATAGAAATCAACAACAAGTTCGTAATAATAAATATCACATGGGAAGGCAATCCTCTGAAAATAGAAACTTTCAGGGTGCTTGATAAGAAGATAATCAGGATTGAAAAAGAGGGTAAACCCCTGATCTTAAAAGATATAATGAAACATCATGAGGCTGAAGCATTCTCTTTTGTTGACAGAAATGACGCCAACCGTTCATGCATCCGCCTGCTTCTGCCTTCTACCGGGGAGTGCGCTTCCGAAAACATCAGAAACCTTACGATCCTGCCGGAGAGCCGCCCGGTTTATTACGACTTTGACCTGTTCAATCAGCCCGGACAGGTTCCTGAGATAGATAATCGCCCTTTAAGTGAACTCATTTATACTGTTTTTGACACCGAAACGACAGGGCTCAATCCGGCAGAAGATGAGATAATATCCATAGGAGCCGTCCGGATAGTAAACAATCATCTGCTGCGTGAAGAGAGCTTTGAGCAGCTTGTCAATCCGGGACGCACCTTACCTTTTGAATCGATACGGTTTCACGGAATTGAACAACATATGCTGCAAAATCAGCCTTCGATTGAACAGGTTCTTCCCAGGCTCTTACGATTTGCAGAAGGCACTGTTCTGGTGGCGCACAACGCCGCATTTGATATGCGGATGCTTCAGGTGAAGGAATTGTCCGCAAAGACAAAATTCATTAATCCTATTCTTGACACAATGCTTCTTTCGGCGATTGTTCACCCGATTCATACCGACCATAATCTGGAAGCAATTGCAGCCAGACTAGGAGTCAACATAATCGGAAGACATACCGCTTTGGGGGATGCAATCGCAACAGGGGAGTTGTTTACAAAACTCATTCCTCTTCTGGCGAAAATGGGCATATATACTTTAAAGCAGGCCCGCGAAGCCTCGCAAAAAACTCATTTTGCGAAAATTAAATATTGAAATAGTTGTCGGGGTTCAGGGATCAGGGAATAAGCTGATAACTGACAACCGGTAACTGATCCCCGATAACTGACTACTGACAACCGAAAAGTGGAGAATGAATGAATAAAGATGTTACAGATTTTTTATCGGGTATCTTACCGTTTTCCAAACTGCCTGAAAAAGAACTTCAGCAGGTCGCCGATTCTGTTTCCATCAGCATATATCCCAAAGACACGGTTCTGGCAGTTCAGAATATTACGAATATAGAAAATGTTCATATCATAAAAGATGGTCTTGTTGAATTATATTTTGATAAACAGGGCCAAAAAGTTTTAAGCGGTTTTCTCAAGGCAGGCGATATTTTCGGGGGAATCTCGATACTGATGAATGCCGGTCTTTCAATACGCACCGCAACAGTATGTCAGGATTCAACCATTTATATAATACCTAAAAAAAAGTTTCTGGATTTATGCGCCCGCTTCAAGACGTTTTATGACCATTTCATGGAAACATTCAGCAGGCGCATGCTGGATGAATCTTATGCTTCAATAATAGCCGCCGGGCAGACATTCCAGTTTCTGACAGATATCGTTCCTTTCTCCTTTCTTCCGGAAGAAGAGATCGAAAAAATAGCTTCCGAACTCTCAACAGT
>JAHJRK010000112.1 GCA_018830925.1 Pseudomonadota bacterium | reverse complement strand
GATAAGCTTAGAGCAGCAAAAATACTGCAGGAACGCGCATTTGCAAACAACAAAATAGAATTTGTATGGAATTCCGTTGTAACCCGTATCGAAGGCTCCGACGGTCTTGAAAAGATAGTTGTAAAGAATGTTAAAACAGGTGAGGAAAAAGAGCTTGCGGTTGACGGATGCTTTATCTGGGTTGGGATTCTGCCGAATACCGGTTTTCTCGGGAACTCAGTTAAGCTTGATGAATATGGATTCGTAATTGCCGGTCATAAAATGGAAACCTCCGTTCCCGGTGTTTTTGCGGCGGGTGACGGCCGCAATACTCCCTTGCGCCAGGTTGCAACTGCTGTAGGAGATGCTGCTATAGCCGCATTTTCAGCGGAACATTATATCGAAAGTCTGAAAAATTGAGAACCAAACCAACCCGTATAATTTTGATTTTGTTTGTTGCATTGCTTGTATGCCAGGGCTGTGCATTATTTGCGGTCAAGGAAGAAAAATTCGCGCAGGAGCTTGCCGATGACGGCATGGAAGCTTACCATGAAGGTGATTACAAGGGAGCAATAGAATCCTTTGAGAAAATAAAGGACTGGTATCCTTTCAGCAAATATGCGATGCTTGCAGAGCTTAAAATAGCCGATTCCCACTACAAACTGAAAGAATATGACGATGCGGTCGCCGCATACGAGGAATTCGAGAATCTTCATCCCCTCAATGATGCAATCCCGTATGTGATTTTCCAGACGGGGTTATGTTATTTTGAGCAGGTTGATACTCCCGACAGGGATCAGACCACAGCGCGAAAAGCTCTTGATGCGTTCAATCGTCTTATCAAGCAGTTTCCGAAAGACACATATGCCCTGAAGGCCGGGGAATACACGAATATCTGCTATAAAAGCCTCGCTGAATCGGAATTTGGAATCGGTCTTTATTATTATAAATCAAAATATTACAAAGCTGCCCTGAAACGCTTTAAGACCGTTATTACCAATTATCCCGACGTAGGAGTTCACCAGAAGGCTATTCAATATATCGCCCTGTGCGAAACGACTCTGTCAAAGCAGGATAAAAAAAGTGCTTTACACTGAACAGGTTTTGGTGTATCAGCGCCTATCCTGTTTTACGCCTGTGGGCAGGATCATATAATTTATAAAGTTTGACTATCTCGTAAAAAGTCAAAATTCAGACGGCAAAGCAATAAGCTTCCGCCTCAGGTGGACAGAATGATTTTTTACGAGCCGTCAGTTTCAAGGAGAACTATTATGTCCAGAATGTGTGAAATATGCGGAAAAAAACCTATGGTCGGGAGCAATATAAGCCATGCTCATAATGTGACAAGCCGCAGGTTCAATCCCAATCTTCAGAATGTCAGAGCACTGCGCGATGGTAAGGTAAAAAAGATTGTGGTCTGCACCAGTTGCATAAGGTCAGGCCTCGTTGTCAAAGCGCCATAATTTCCAGGCACCAAAGCTCATTCGTCAATCCGCTTTGCATCTACAACCAGCTTTACTTTCTTCAGATCCGATAAAACCTTTTTTAAATGATCGGTGTCTTTAACAGTAAGCGTAAAAAGGCTGTCCACGGCCTTGTTTTCACGCGTGACGGTGTTGGCGCCGATTATATTTGCTCCGTTCTTACTTATATTGGAAGCTATATCGGCAAGAAGGCCAACCCTGTCATAGGAAGTGATGTGGATTTTAACCTGATACAAATCGGACGAAGTTACATTCCACTCTACATCTATCTGCCGTTCGGGATTCATCTTCAGGGCATTCACACAGATAGTTCTGTGAACCGTAACACCGTAACCCTGTGTAATATATCCTGTTATCGGATCGCCAGGAACCGGCTGGCAGCATTTCCCGAATTTTATTAAAATATCATCAATTCCCTTAACAACAACACCCGACGTTGTTTTTTTCTTTCTGACACGGCTGATCAGTTTATCCAATATCGATTCATCATCTTCAGTTTCCGGCTTGGATACAAACTTTCTTACAATCTGCAGCGGAGTGGTTTTCCCATAACCGACACTTGCTATCATGTCCTCAATGGTTTTGAAACCGAGCTGCTCTATTATTTTATCCATCTCTCCCGATTTTATGAGAGCGGCATAGTTCAGGCGCTCCTTTCGAAAAGCCTTCTCGCACATTTCCCGCCCCAGGGTTATGCTGCGGTCCTTTTCCTGGGTTTTGATCCATTGCCTTATCCTTGATCTGGCTTTCACCGTCTTTACAAATTTAAGCCAGTCTTTGCTCGGATGATGCCCCTTTGCGGTAACTATCTCAATTATATTGCCTGTCTGAAGCTCATAGTTTAAGGGAACCATGCGCCCGTTGACTTTTGCGCCTGTGCACTGATTTCCGACTTCGGTATGAATAAGATAGGCAAAATCAACCGGGGTTGCGCCTTTGGGAAGAGATTTGATGGCGCCTTTGGGGCTGAACACATAGACCTCGTCCGGATAAAGATCTATGCGGACATTTTCAAGAAATTCAACCGGGTCCTTGCATTCTTCCTGATTATCAACAAGCTTCTGAATCCAGGAAAACTTCTTGCTGATGTTGTCATCGATACTTTTTCCTTCTTTGTAGCTCCAGTGGGCTGCAATCCCGGACTTTGCAATCCCGTCCATTTCCCGTGTCCTTATTTGTATTTCAATCCTTTCGCCTATAGGGCCAACAACTGATGTATGAAGCGACTGATACATGTTCGGCTTGGGAAAACCTATGTAATCCTTGAATTTATGGGCTATAGGTTTCCAGAGGGCGTGCACGAGGCCGAGAGCTTCATAGCATTGCGGTATCGTATCAAGGATAATCCTGAATGCAATGATATCGTAAACCTGATCAAAGTCGAGGTTCTGTTTTATCATTTTCTGATATATGCTGTAGTAATACTTGTATCTCCCCGACACTTCGCACTTTAAGTTGTTCTCATCCGTCTTTTTTTGAATATAGCTCTTGACGGTCTCAACATATTTTTCCCGCTCCTCTTTGTCTTTGCTCACCAGATTTTTAATCTCTAAATATTCATCCGGCTGAAGATACATAAAAGCTGTGTTTTCGAGCTCATGCTTTATCCAGTAAATTCCAAGGCGTGCGGCAATCGGTGAATACATATCGAGTGTTTCCTGGGCTATTTTTATTCTTTTTTCTTCGCCCTGAAACTGCAGAGTTCTCATGTTGTGAAGGCGGTCGGCAAGTTTGATAAGAATCACTCTTATGTCATCCGCCATAGCAAGAAACATTTTTCTTATGCTTTCAGCCTGGCGGGCAGCCTGGGAATCACTGAACGAAAGCTTGCTTAGTTTTGTCACGCCGGAAACTATGTGTGAAATTTCCTGGCCGAACAGCGAGGATATTTCTTCGGGAGTTGCATGCGTATCTTCTATGACATCATGCAGCAGCCCGGCAGCAATACTCACCACATCGAGCTTCATGTCGGCAAGAATTCCTGCCACTTCAAGAGGATGTGAAAGGTAAGGCTCACCTGACAAGCGAACCTGACCTTCATGAACCCTTGCGGAATAGATATAGGCACGGTCAAGTATATCAATATCGGCGTCAGGATTATTTTCTGTAACCTTGTCAATAATATCCGTAATCCTGATCATCTGTATATCCTTTTTTGCGAGAGCATCAATATGGATACCTTCGTAAAAATTAAATTCAGACGGCAAAGTAAAAAGCTCATTATGCAAGGCGCACAAATCTTGAGGAATGAAGCGTGCTTTATGGTACGCTGCAATGACGAAAGATGAAGCGCAACACAGCAGAATGACTTTTTACGAAGCCGTCAATACGCTTTGGCAAATACTACTCGCCCGCTGCTCGGCCTGCCGCAACATACGCATTTCCCTTTTTCTTTTTCCTGCTCAAGAGGAATACATCTTACGGTGACACTCAGGTCTTCTTTTATTTTTGCCTCGCACTCACCTGTCCCGCACCAGTGAGAAAGAGCAAAACCTCCGTGAATTTCCGGCTGTTCTTTATTCAGCGGAGTAAAAAATTCATAAAAAGCCTTTCCCCCATCTACCTGCAAAGTATTTTTCTCCTTGAAGGAAACGGCTTTTTCATAAAGATTATTTTGAATTTCATCCAGAATGTTTGTAATTTCTTTTACAAAGAAATCCCGTTTCATCGAGATTTTTTCCCTGTGCGGCTTATCCCTTCTCGCAACATAAACAGAATCCTGAGACATATCTCTCGGCCCTACCTCAACCCTCAAAGGAATGCCTTTCTTGATCCACTCCCATCCCCTGGCCCCCCCGGTATCCCTGTCGTCAATTTCCACCCGTATTTTCCGGTCGCAGTAGAAACTGCTCTTCAGTTCCATGGCAATTTTTTGTATATATTCCATAACCTTCGGCTTATCATCCGGTGATCTGTATATCGGAATAAAAACAACATGAGAGGATGCAACCCTCGGAGGGAGAATTACTCCATCATCATCCCCGTGCATCATTATGATTCCACCGATCATTCGGGTCGAAGCCCCCCAAGATACTGTCCATGCGTACTCTTCCTTCTCTTCAAAGGACTGGAATTTTATTTCCGAGGCTTTTGCAAAGTTTTGTCCCAGAAAATGAGAAGTTCCGACCTGGAGAGCCTTCCTGTCCTGCATCATCGCTTCTATGCAGAAAGTCTCAACCGCCCCGGGAAATCTCTCGGCAGCCGTCTTTCTCCCCTTTGTAACGGGCAGGGCCAGATATTCTTCGGCAAGTCTGGCATAAATATCCAGCATCAGCCGCGTTCTCTCCATAGCCTCTTTTTCTGTAGCATGGGCGGCATGGCCTTCCTGCCATAAAAACTCGCTTGTCCGAAGGAAAATCCTGGTCCTCATCTCCCATCTTACCACATTTACCCACTGGTTGATAAGAAGCGGGAGATCCCTGTAACTGCTAACCCATTTTGAAAAAGCGTCTCCGATGATGGTCTCGGAAGTAGGACGCACAACTAGTGGTTCCGTTAACGGCCCTGCAGGCACAAGCCTGCCGTCCGCGTTTTTTTCCAGCCTGTGATGGGTTACCACGGCACACTCTTTTGCAAATCCCTCAACATGACTGGCCTCTTTTTCAAGAAAGCTGAGAGGAATAAAAAGAGGAAAATAGGCGTTTTTAACACCAACCTCCTTAAACATATCATCCAGTTCACGGACTATGTTTTCCCAAAGGGAGTATCCCCAGGGCTTTATAACCATGCATCCCCTTACGGGCGATCTTTCCGCCATATCGGAAGCTTTAACCACCTGCTGATACCACTCCGAATAATCTTCCTCCCTCGTAGGGGATATTGCCTTTTTTTCCTCTTTTCCCATGTTATCCTTCCTCTGTCTTGGAAACGTTTTCCGTAATTTTAGCTACCTCATCAAGAAGAACCTCAACAAGCATCTCCTGCGGAAACTTCTTCATAACCTTCCCCTTCTTAAAAAGAATGCCTGTTCCATCCCCTCCCGCAACCCCGATATCGGCCTCTTTTGCCTCACCCGGCCCGTTGACGACACAGCCCATGATGGCCAGCTTGACATGCGCCGGATTTGACAAAAGCGCTTTTTCCACACGCTCGACGATCTCAAAAAGGTTGATGTTGCACCGGCCGCAAGTAGGACAGGATATAATCTCCGGCCCGCGCTTTCTTATTTCAAGAGCCTTTAGTATTTCATATCCTGCCCGCACCTCTTCAACAGGGTCCCTTGTCAGGGAAACCCTTATCGTATCCCCGATGCCTTCGGCAAGAAGCATTCCGATCCCAAGGGCCGATTTCACAATGCCCGGAAAAAGAGCTCCCGCTTCTGTCACTCCCACATGAAGGGGAAGGTCCGTCTTTCGGGAGATAAGCCTGTATGCTTCGACGGTGCGGAATACATCCGATGCCTTGATTGAAACCTTTATTTCATGAAAATCAAGAGACCTTAATACATCAATATTGCGCATCGCGCTTTCAACCATAGCCTCCGGAGTTGCGCCGCCGTATTTTTTCAGTAGATCCTTTTCAAGGGATCCGGCGTTTACACCGATTCTGACCGGCACCTTATGTTCTTTTGCGCAGTCAACAACCTTTTTTACCTTTAATTTTCCTCCGATATTTCCCGGGTTTAATCTCAGCCCGTCAGCTCCTGCATTTGCAGAAGCAATGGCAAGGCGGTAATCAAAATGTATGTCGGCTATCAAAGGGATTGAAATCTGCTTTTTTATCGATGAAATTGCACGGGCAGATTCCATATCCGGCACCGCAACCCTCACTATTTCGCAACCGGCCTCTTCAAGCCGCCTTATTTGTGCGACTGTCGCTTCGATATCGCAGGTAAAGGTATTTGTCATGGACTGCACGGCAATCGGCGCCATTCCTCCAACCTTTACCTCTCCGACTGATATCTGCCGGGTTTTTTTTCTCTTAATGGAAAACGGCATAAAGCGTCCCTGGAAAACAGGTTTTTTCTAATTTCATGGATTATCTTTTACTATCAGACAGTTTGTTCTTATTCAAGTTAATTTACAATGAAAGACAGGCGTGAAATATCGCGGATCGATGTCAGG
>JAHJRK010000111.1 GCA_018830925.1 Pseudomonadota bacterium | reverse complement strand
TATAAGCGCTACATCAATATTCTTGGAATCGGAGACAAGGCGTAGAAGATCCGACCGGGGGTCGTAACGGATAACGTCATATTTTGTCTTATCCAGAGCATCATAGACCTGGTCTCCGCTCTTTTTGGAGACCTCGCGCTCGGATGAAATGCCGCCTGAAAGAAGAGCAACAGTAATTTTTTTCATGGTATCCGATTCCTTTTTATTTTACCGGTTATTTTGTGCCGGAGTTTGGGCTACTTCTGTCCGAATTTGTCGACCAGTTTTTCGGCATAGAGCTCGGACTCCTCGAACATAACAGGCGTGTTCCGCAAAAGGTTTACTTTCATTATCATATAATTAAGTTTCTTCAACACCCGGTATTTTTCCGCGGTATCTTCCATGCCGGCAAGCAGTTCTTCCGTTTTGCGGATCTCTTTTTTAAGCTCAAGCTCGGGTGGAATGTAGTCGGCATTTTTCAATATCTTGTATGCAATGCGAAGATCTTCAGGAACGGAACTTGAATCTTCGAGATCAAGCGGTTTTCCGGCTCCCGGCAGGTTGTCGAATTCACCCTTCCGCTGGGCATCCAGTATTCTTTGTTCAACAATTTTATTGAAACCTGGCAGCATGGTTCAAATCACTCTTTGGCTGGTAATACCCATAAAAGATTGAAATAATGAAATAAAAATATTTATTTATCAGCCGCCTTCATTTTTTTAAAAATAAAACAAACTCACTGTTATTACAATCATTATTTTAAGACGGCTTCCTAAAAAATCTTTCTGAGACGGAGGCGGCGTTACCGCATAAAAAAGGCCCCTTGAAAAACAAGGAGCCTTTTATCTGGTCAAAACTGGTGGCGATGCAGGGATTTGAACCCCGGACCCTGCGGATATGAGCCGCATGCTCTGACCAACTGAGCTACATCGCCAAAAATCAGAAGAGGGTATTTACCAACTCATATTCCTTTAGTCAAGCTGAAACCAATTCGAGACCTTTGCATAACTCCCTTTTTTGACCTATTCCTTCATTGAGCTTTCGGCCTCAATAATAAACTCATCAAGGTCTGAAGAAGGATTTTCATATATAATCATGAACGGGATTGTACTCCCCGGTTTAACCTTCTCATTCGATTTTTTATCGCCGCTTCTGTTCAGCAGGCGTTTTTTCAAAACAGCAGGCTCCAGATTTGCCATATCCTGTTCAGAGACTATGTTTCCGCAAAAAACCGTTTCGGTCATTGAAAGCTTTTTCCCTTTCGCATAGAGTTTCCCGACCACTTTGATATAACTTCTCGAATTCTTGTAATCATTCTTTACATTGCCCTCGATTATGAAAAGGGGCCCGAACTTCGTTTCAACATAATCTCCCTTAATCGAATTAGCGACAGGAGTTATTTTCAGGTTCCCTTTTTCATCAGACTTTGAACCAAGAAAATCGCTAACGAAAGGAATTTCAATATCAAACGGATTATAAACAACAAAAGCTCCTGCTCCCAGCAGTAAAATTACAATAATTCCAAGAATTATTGTAAATCTGCCGGAGGGGGTTTTTACTTTAAGAGGTTTCTTCGCCTTTTTGATTTCTTTTTTATCCGTTTTCTCTTCTGCTGCAACAGCAACCCTATCCCTCTTCCCTCCCATCACACGAGTTTGCTGGAACTTGTCTATCTCAAACCCCTTCAGGTGCTTATGCACATCCTCCTGTTCGGGTTCTTCGGAAGAAATTTTAAACCTCATCGCATCCGATACAAGAGTACCGGCAAATCTACCGGCCTTCTGTCCGCCTGAAGATTCATCCTCTCCAAGCTGTAATTCGAGAAGCTCCCCGTCTGTCTCCTTCTCCTGGTCTCCGGGCATTCCCTCCATCTCGAGCATTTTGTCTATATCCGAAATATCAAGCTCGGTAACTTCATCCACATTCTCTTCCGCTTCCACGCCAGTCGATAAAAGATCAAAATCAAATTCAAGCTCCTGCTCTATATCCTTATCCTTCTCTTTTCCACCGCCCGGCTTTTCTCCCACAAGAATATTTTCCAAATCCGAAAAATCAAGCTCCTGAGTATCCTGGAAAGCATCCCCAAACTCTTTCCCGGCCGGAGTTTCAACAGCAGCAGATTCCAGATCAAGGTCCAATTCAAACTCCTCAGCCACTTTTTCCAAAGAGATGTCCTGTTCAGGCTCATCTGCGCTGCTTACAATCTTATCCAGAGCCGAAAGATCAAGATCGGCTGCCTCTTCAGCTTCATCCTTCCTGCCGGCAGCCTCCTCTTCGAGATCAAAATTAAAGTCAAGCTCTTCGGCCTCCACCTCCTGCTTTTCAGAGGGTTTAGCCGTTCCTCCGGAAACACCCACATCTTCCAGATCAGAAAAATCGATCTCTTCCACATCTTCTATTTTAGAAAGGATATCATCCTTTTCATGCTCAAAATCAAAAACCAATTCCTCCGGCTCTTCCTCTGTCTCCTCAATG
>JAHJRK010000110.1 GCA_018830925.1 Pseudomonadota bacterium | reverse complement strand
ATCCTGGTCGGCGCCATATTTTACATCCATATTTTCATAAAACCTTCGCAGATAACAGGAGGTATTCCGAAAGGAGAGCGCATACTCGGCATATCGTGCCTGATTACACTCACAATAACCGGCATCTATCTGGCATGGTTCCGGATAGACAGGTTCGGACATTTTTTCGATAACCCGTTCGGGCGCATTCTTTTTATAAAAATCCTGCTTTTTATCCTCATGCTTCTTTTTGCCGTCACTGCTGTCACATTCATTCACAGCCGGATGAAAAAGGAATCGCAGGCCACGCAGCAAACCGTACTTGATCCAGGGAAAATTACTTTTGAAAATCTGAAAGATTTCGACGGATCCTCAGGAAAACCCGCGTGCATAATTCATGACAGGAAGATTTATGATGTAACCGAGAGTCCGAAGTGGAAAAACGGAAGGCATTTCGGGAAGCATTCTGCCGGAACGGATCTTACCGAAGCCATAAAAGGGGCTCCTCACGGCCCTGAAGTGCTGGAAAATGTGAAGTTCGTAGCCGAGGTCAAGGGCGGGGAAAAACAGCCTGAAAAGATGAGCGGGACGAGAAAGCTCTTTATTTTCATGGCATATTCAAACATGGTTATCATACTGCTTATAATTTTCTGCATAGCATCATGGCGCTGGGGATTCAGGGTGATTCCAGCAGCTGTGTCCGGCGAATCACTTGCTGCAAAGAACTGCATTGAATGTCACAAAAAACTTAATCCGGGCATATATGCCGACTGGAATAAAAGTATTCATGCCGGGGTCGGGGTGGATTGTTACAAATGCCATAAAGTGTCGGAAGCGCTTTCGTCTTTGGCAAGTTCGTCCCACCTGGAACATTCGTCTCTGCCGATAACGGCTTTTGTGAGCCCGAAAACCTGTTCGGAATGCCATCCGAAAGAAACTGCCGAATACGCAAAAAGCAAACACGCAAACACGCTCGAGATAATATGGAAAATCGACAAATGGCTTCAACTGGGCATGAATAACAGGGTGGAGCGCAACAGCGGATGCTATGTCTGCCATGGAACTGTTGTTGATATAATAGACGGCAAACCAGCCGAAGGGTCATGGCCGAATGTCGGAGTCGGCAGGAAAAATCCGGACGGAAGCCTGGGAAGCTGTTCAAGCTGCCATACAAGGCACAGGTTTTCCGTTGCCGAAGCAAGAAAGCCTGAAGCCTGCGGGCAGTGTCATCTCGGCCCGGACCATCCCCAGATCGAGATCTACAATGAGTCGAAACATGGGGCAATATACAACGCAGAGGCGATGGAGTGGAACTGGGTTACCGATGATGGAAAATGGAAGGCGGGAAGGGATTTCAGGGCTCCGACATGTTCGGCATGCCATATTTCGGCAGCACTGGGTGTTTCGAGGTCTCATGATGTTACTGAAAGACTGTCGTGGGAACTCCAGGCTCCTTCAACGGTCCGGCCGGCCGATTTCAAGCCTTTCCCCGCAAAGACGGACTGGAAAAACGAGAGGGGAAAGATGGGAATGGTCTGCCGCCAGTGCCATTCCAAAGAGTGGACCGATTCACATTTTTAGAATCTCGATAATGTGATTTCAAACTATGAGAGCAATTACTATAAACCGGCGGCAAAAATCATCGAAGATCTTTACGCGAAAGGAATCCTGTCAAAAAGCAGCTACTTCGATGAGGAGCTTGAATGGGAATTCTATGAATTGTGGCACCACGAGGGAAGAAGGGCCAGGATGGGTTCAGCCATGATGGCCCCTGATTATGCGTGGTGGCACGGTTTCTATGAACTCAAGCACCGCTTCAATACTATCAAGGAGAGTTCCGAAGAGGCCCTGAAAACAGGGAAAGTATATGTTTACAGAGAATTCCCCGGGAAAGAGAACAGCAGCAAGGCAAAATAGCTAAAAATTCGCCTACTCACGCCTTCCGTTTTTTCGCTTTGTGCCTTTGTGCCTCTGTGCCTTTGCCTCTTTCATCTTACGCCTCACGACTTACGCCTCTCGTCTCTTGCCTCACGCCTTACGACTTTCCCCTTCGTGCTGATCACGACCGTTTCCATAGGCACATTTACACCGGATTTCTCCATTCCTTTTTTAACTATCATGGGAAGACCCGAGCAGCAGGGAACCTCCATAATTACAGCCGTTACGCTTTTTATTCCGGCTGTTTTAAAAACATCCGCGAATTTGTCTATGTATTCCTGGACATCGTCGAACTTGGGGCAGCCCATCATCACTGCCTTTCCTTTAAGAAAATCCCTGTGAAGGGTCGGAAAAGAGACGGGGACACAGTCAGCCAAAACCAGAAGATCGGCTCCTTTCAGAAAAGGGGCTTTTGCCGGAACGAGTTTTATCTGAATCGGCCAGTGGGAAAGGGCTGAATCGCCTGCTTCTCCAATAAAAGAAGGCTTGTTGGCATCCTTACAGGTAAAAATCTGCACTCCCGCCGATTGGCATCCGCACGGCGACGCAGGTTCTCTCACCGCCTCTTTTTTTTGCTTATCATGAAGGTGTTTTTCAACTGCCTCCACATCAAACTCGTCAGCTTCACGCTCGATTATTTGCAGCGCTCCGGTGGGACATTCCCCGATACAGGCTCCAAGCCCGTCGCAGAAGTTATCGGAAACGACCTTTGCTTTGCCATCTATAATCTGAAGCGCGCCTTCCGCGCATGACGTAACGCACTGCCCGCAGCCGTCACAAAGCTCTTCATTGATCTTTATTATTTTTCTTTTTACTTTCATGTCGTAT
>JAHJRK010000109.1 GCA_018830925.1 Pseudomonadota bacterium | reverse complement strand
ATCCCCGCCCTGTTGAATTCTCGCTGCGCGAGACGGCAAGGCCGATTCAACAGGGTGAATCATTGCAGCGTACGAAAAGTACGCTTCATTCCTCAAGACTCGTGCGCCTTGCATAATGATCTTTTTACTTTGCCGTCTGAATTTCACTGGAACCCTTGAACCCCTGACCTCTCGAATCCTATTCTTCCAATGTGAACCGCCAGGCGCAGTACCACTCCTCAGGATGCCTGTCCGGCGGACAACCTATGCATTCCGTTTTGATCCTCGGATCAATACTTCTTGCAAAGTAAGTATATTCGACCATGCCTCCCGATTTGCACGGATAATCATCGAGCCCCTTCCGTTTTCTTGCAGATTGAACGCGGCATTCGTTCATCCGGAATATGAAACTGTTCGGCGTATCGTCGACTACAGACTGTGTGTTCAGCCGGGCGTATATGCGGAAATTGAGTGCTCTTTTGAGACCTTCAAGTCCCGGGTTGTCGGGAAGATTTAAAAATCTCCTGATAGTCCACGCTTCAAAGGGAGAGAAATGCGCCCAGCAGGTATCATTGCATCGCTTGGCATCTATCATCCCGTTTGTAAATTCAACCGCCTGGAACCAGACCCCATCATTTGCAATCCAGTTCGCGGCGGCACAGTCCATCAAATCGGACAGTTTCTCTTTCGACATGTTCAGCATTGGGAGAGGGATGCCGTCCTTCATTTCAAATCCAAGGACTTTCCCAAGTCTCTTCATCTGGATTTCATACCCTCTTTCAGACGCTGTCTTCAGAGCTTCGAGCGCTTTTTCCGTGCCCATCTGGTGCCTGATTTCGGTATACCAGAGGGCATAATGAACTATTATGCGGTGGAACATGTCGATAATCAGGCGGGCTGTCTGTTCGTGGTCAAGGTCCTGTATCGAATCAATTCTATCCGGCATTCAGATATCTCCTTTTACTTCCGCCCGGTCAGCTCCTTTGGAATTCTTCCTGTATGAGCGCATTCGGATCTAAGACGCCTTCCCACTATCCTTTCGGTCATTCTGCCGATTTCCAGAACCTTCTCGACATTAACGCCGGTATCTATGCCCATTTCATCCATCATTACCACCATATCTTCGGTTGACACAAGCCCCGTGATCGACGGGTCGGAATAATAGTATGCGCCCGTTCCCGCCACTGGTACCCCGTCAACAAAATTTGCCGGCTGTCCGCCTATGGCGCCGATTGTGGATTCAAAATGGGTGATTCCGGCCTGAAGGGCAGCAAGCACATTGGCAAGGCCCCACCCTCTTGTTGTATGAAAATGAGCGACATGCTTTGTTTTATCCGGAATTTCATCAAGGATCATAGAAAAATACTCGAAGACCTTGTTTGGCGAAGCCGAACCGTCATGGTCTGCATGTTCTATGTCGTCCGCGCCGATGTCGAGCCAGCGCTTTGTGAATTCAACCGCCGCTTTAAGCTCCGTAGGGCCTGCTATCGGACAGCCCCATATCGTGCTGACTGTTCCGCAGACCTTGATTCCGGCTTCATGGGCCTTGGGAATATAAGCTTCGCACATCTTCCAGTACTCGGCGAGAGACAATCCGGAATTTTTCTTGTGATGAGCTTCACTTGTTGAGACCATGAAAAGTATCCTGTCTGGGCCATATCCTTCTTTTTTTGCAACGATCGCGCGGTCAACCGCTTTTTCCCGGATAGTTATGGTCGTGATTTCCGCGTCCTTTAAGAGATGTCCCACTTTTTTGCTTGTGCGGAGGCGTTTCATTACCTCATCGGCATCCTTGAACTGCGGCATGCCTGCCGGGTTTCCGTAGTTTGTAACTTCGATCCTTTTAAATCCGGCGAGGAGGAGCTGCTCCGCAATCCAGATCTTGGCGTCAGTTGGAATGAACTTTTCTTCGTGCTGGAATCCGTCTCTTACTGTTATGTCTCCAAGTACAACCTTTTTCGTATAATTCATAAGTGCCATTTCAATTCTCCTCAAAATTATTAAATGAAGTAGTAAATTATTTTCTTTTCACTTGAACCCTTGAATCCTGATTGCTTCGTAAAAGTCAAAATTCAGACGGCAAAGTAAAATGTTCATTATGCAAGGCGTGCGAATCTTGAGGAATGAAGCGTATATATCAGTACGCTGCAATGACTCACCCTGTTGAATCGGCCTTGCCGTCTCGCGCAGCGAGAATTCAACAGGGCGGGGATGAAGCACAACACAGCAGAATGACTTTTTACGAAGCCGTCAATCCTGATTTAGTTATTTCCCCTTATACACAGGTTTTCTTTTTTCCCTGAAAGCCGCAAGCCCTTCAAGGCGATCTTCCGTTGGTATTGTTATCCAGTAAGCATTTGATTCTATCGCAAGGCCTGTCTGGATATCTGTTTCAATCCCGAAATTGATTGCATATTTTGCCTGTTCGATTGCTATGGGACCTGTTTCACATATCATAGCAGCCATCTGCATGCATTCATTCATCAGAGAGTCTTTATCGCAGATTTTATTGACAAGCCCTATCTTCAGGGCCTCTTCAGCATCAACTCTGCGTCCTGTGAATATCAGCTCCTTTGCCTTCCCTCGGCCGACGAGTCTCGGAAGTCTCTGAGTTCCTCCTGCCCCCGGAATTATGGCAAGGCGGGTTTCGGTGAGCCCCATCGTGGCACTTGAAGATGCAATGCGGATATCGGAAGCAAGGGCAAGCTCGGTTCCTCCCCCGAGGGCTATGCCGTTGACACCGGCTATCACAGGCTTATTTAATAGTTCTATCGAAGTAAAGAGATTTCTTATTGTAAAAATATATTCCTTTACCTGCACAGGGCTCAATGTTACACGCTCCTTCAGATCGGCTCCAGAGCAGAAAGCCTTGTCTCCCGCTCCCGTAATAATGATAACTCTTATATCGGATCTGAATCTCAAAGCTTCCACCTGATCCCGCAAAGAATACAGCATGTTGAAATTTAAAGAATTCATTGCCTGAGGACGGTTTAACGTTAGCGTCATTATACCGTCTTTTTCTTCTGCCAGGAGAACCTTTTCTTCTGTCATAGCAATACCTCCATGAGTTTTAATAACTCCTTAAAAAAGCGGAATTTATATACTAAAGTAAAAAAACTTTATATTTTGAGTGTTATCTGAAACGAGCAAATATATGAGTGAGCGCTCGGTCGGTTTTTGGTCAGTTTATCCTTACCGGTTCATTGTTGTCAATATTTTTTCTTGAATCTTAACAAGGGTGGCAATCCGATTCTTAATATAATAATATAAACAATAATTACAAGGTTATAATCATTATTTCAGACCTGCATATTGCCTTGAAAAGCGTGTTGGCCGGAAAAATATCTTACATCTTGACAAGTAAAAATGATGCGTGATATCAATCTATGAGTGAGCGCTCGCTCGGATTATTGTTTACAGGTTCTTTCCATGAACAGCTTAAACTGATAACCGGAGATTATGCAGGAACTGCACAGAACAAAAGACATTCCAACCCAGGTAAAAAATCCTGATCTTGTGGAAAAGAGGCGCAGGCAGATTGCAGAAGCCGCGGTAAAGCTTTTTATTGAAAATGGATTCCATAAAACTTCTACAAGACAGATTGCAAAAGCCACCGGTGTTTCAATCGGCTCCTTGTATGAGTATATCTCCTCAAAAGAGGATATACTTTATCTGGTCTGCGATTCAATACATGTCGAAGTAGAAAAGCGGATTACCGATGTTATGGCAAAATCATCAGGTGGAAGGGATGCCCTGGCGGAAATTATCAGGGAGTATTTCATGGTCTGCCATAAGATGAGCGATTTTATCCTCCTTATTTATCAGGAAACCCAGTCCCTTCCCGGTCAGTGGCAAAAAAAAGTTCTGGAAAACGAACTTCGTATAACAGGTCTTTTTGTTGAAGTTCTCGCCCGCCTGGTTTCTCAGGGTTACCTGCCGCATCTTAATGAAAAATCGATCGAGCTTGTTGCGCATAATATTTCGGTTCTGGGGCATATGTGGACATTCAGGCGCTGGTTTCTTGCCCGCCATTACAGCATTGAAGATTATATCAGATATCAGACAGATTTTATCCTTGGAATATCCGCGCAAAAAATGAATCAGGCACATTTAAAGGAGGAGGCATGAGCGTTGATGTAGAAGTCTATAAACCCTTAAATAATATCAGAGTGATCACGGCGACATCTCTTTTCGATGGTCATGATGTATCAATAAACATAATGCGCAGGATACTGCAGGATACCGGAGTTGAAGTCATACATCTGGGTCATAACCGTTCGGTTGAGGAGATCGTTGAAGCCGCCATTCAGGAGGATGTCCAGGGAATTGCCGTTTCAAGCTATCAGGGCGGTCACATTGAATTCTTTAAATACATGATAGACCTTCTCCGCGATAATGGAGCACCTCTCATCAGGGTTTTTGCCGGAGGCGGCGGAGTCATCGTTCCT
>JAHJRK010000108.1 GCA_018830925.1 Pseudomonadota bacterium | reverse complement strand
TATCTCAACCTGGCCCGGATCAACAACGAGGACGATTTCGAGAATATCCGCCTCAACGAAGAACAGATGGAAAATACCCTCAATAAGGATAAATTCATGATATATCTGAAGGCGTTTGGCGGGAAGAAAATGGAAAAGTGGGCGCGGCGATGCTTACCATAGATCAGCTTTCCGGCCATTTTCCGCTGATGTTGCGGCAGAGAAATCCTCGTGGAATACTGGTGGAATATCTCCAGTATGAATTGCTCGATTCGCTGTTCAAGAATTCCGCCGCCGCGGCGTTGAGTTTCATCGGCGGTACTGCCATCAGAATTCTGTACAACAGCCATCGTTTTTCGGAGGATTTGGATTTCGACAACTTCGGACTGTCTTTCGCGCAGTTCGAGGAACTGCTGAGAACAGCATGCCGGGATATGGAATACAAGGGTTTCCTGATCGAATACCGGATTATCGAAAAGGGAGCATATCATTGTTATATCCGGTTCCCGGAGATCCTTCATCAATCGGGGCTGACCCCGGATGCAGGACGGAAGATCCTGATCCGCATCGACAGCGAGGCGAAGGAAAGACTCTACGAGCCGGAGAAAGTTTTCTTGAACAAATTTACCATTTACCGGCAGATCCTGGCTGCGCCGGCCGAGATACTCCTGGCCCAAAAGATGATGACCATCCTGTATCGAAAGCGGGAAAAAGGGCGCGATATTTACGATGTTTCCTTTCTGATGGGTTTCGCCATTTCCGATTTTGTTTACATTGAAAAAATTCTTGGTATGGATCAGGCGGAATTTCTCCGCCGCTTTGATGAAAGGCTCGGAGAACTGGATCTGAATTCTCTGGCCCGGGATGTAGAACCGTTCCTCTTCGCGTCGGAACATCAGGAGCGTGTCACCACCTTCCGTGATTATTGGCTCAAGAAACAGGGGGGAGGTTCAAAACCTTAACAGATTACGTATAATTATGGTGGGAATATGGCATGAAATAAACGTGTTACCAAGTAAAATCAGCTTGTTAAGTCAAAATAAATACTTTTTTATGAGTTTTTGGAATAAAAAAGTAGTTCTTAAAAACATTTTTCCGGGAGTTGTGTAAAGCTCTCAATACAGAATTTCCGTATTTGTTGGTTTTTATAACATTATACAAAGCCCTCCAGGTCTCATCGTGGAGGGGACTACGCCCTCTCGAAAATAGTCATTGCACAAAATACACGTATAGTGTATTTATATCTACATGAAACGCACCGTCACCGATTTTTTAAACCGCTGGAAAATGTCAGCAAACCGCAAACCCCTGATTCTAAGGGGAGACCTTTGAAAAACGCCCAATTTTGTCCAAGTACAAGGAAGGCGATAATTTTAACCACAGGAATACATTGAGTATTTCGAGGATTGAAATTTGAGCCTGACGCAGTAATCGGGCAAAAGGGGGTGTTATGCAAAGGTCTCAAGGGGCGCCCGGCAGGTCGGCAAGACCTACATCCTGAAGGAATTTGGTGGTGTAGCCTTTCCCTGTTATCATTATGTCGATTTTGAAAAGGATGAAAGGCTCGGACGGATATTCGAGCAGGATCTGAAACCGGATCGCATACTCGACGAATTGCAGTTTTACCTCGATCAGCCCATCGATCGCTGCCGGGATCTGGTCATCCTCGATGAGATCTAGCGCAGCCCCAGGGCGCTGACAAGCCTGAAATATTTCTCCGAGGAGATGCCGGAGATGGCCTTGTGCGCCGCTGGTTCCCTCCTGGGCGTGGCGCTGCAAACAGACTCTTTTCCCGTCGGAAAAATTCAATTTCTGGATATGTATCCCCTTTCGTTCAATGAATTTCTCGACGGCGTGGGCAAGGAACGGCTGGCCGAATTGAACCGGAAACATGATTTGACCCAACCTTTCCCTGAGACGGCGCACGAACAGCTCTGGGGATTGTGGAAGCACTACCTGGTTGTCGGCGGTCTGCCCGATGCCGTAAACCATTATCGCGAGTTGCAGGGAAATTTATACGACGCCGTTCAGGCAATCCGCGGGGTGCAGCGGGATCTGCTCGAGGCCTATTTGGCCGATATGGCAAAGCATAGCGGGAAGAGCAACGCCTTGCATATCGAGAAACTATGGCGGAATGTGCCCACGCAATTGGCGCAGACGCAAAATGGATCAGCCGGAAAATTCAAGCTTCGCGAAGGGATCCCCGGAATCCGGGGTTACGAGAGATTGTCCGCTCCTCTGGACTGGTTGGAATGCGCCAATCTGCTCATCCGGACGCCCATTATCGACGCCGTAGGCGTTCCCCTTTCCGGATATGTGAAGGAAAACCGCTTCAAACTCTACTTCTTTGATGTTGGCCTGCTGGGAACCGCAAGCGGCATCGCCCCGGCCACGTTCCTGAACTATGACTTCGGCAGCTACCAGGGTTACGTCGCGGAAAATTTCGTGGCTCAGGAACTGCGTGCCGCGGGTGATAAGACCCTCTTCTGCTGGCAGGGGCGCACGTCTGAAGTTGAATTTCTTCTTGAACGAGATGGGGAAGTCGTGCCCGTGGAGGTTAAATCAGGCCGGGTAACCCAATCGAAGAGCCTGAAGGTTTACATAGAACGCTACCGCCCCCCCAAAGCGTACATGCTGAGCGCCAACAATATAAGTCAGAGAAATATCGTTCATTATCTTCCACTCTATGCGGCCGGTCGTCTGGGGTAATTCTTGTAGCTATAACTTTCTGTGTTCATTGAGGGATCTTGCCAAGATATTGCTTTATTGTGCCTGTTTGGGGAAAAAGCTATCTGGATACTTTTCTGAAGATAAGCTTGCCTACTCACGAGTTTAGAAGATGATATCACAGATGCCAAACATAACCGCGATTATCGTCAACTACAATGCCGGAGACATGCTGTTAGAATCGGTAATGTCTCTCCTGCGTGAGGCCTGTGTATGCAAAATTATTGTCATTGACAACAATTCCAAAGATAAGAGCATGGATGCCATCGAACGACTGGCAGAAGGTGAATCGCGACTTTTGTACATCCGTAATTCTGAAAATCTTGGTTTTGCCAGAGCCTGCAACATGGCGATTCCAATGGTACAATAGCAGTTACATGCTGTTTTTTAATCCCGATTGCATCGTCGAGCCGGGCGCTTTGGATATAATGACAAACTATATGGAAAGCGCTCCGGGTGCGGCGATGGCCGGCCCTTATTTGCTTGAACCCCGATGGCAGCGAACAGGCAGGAGGACGGCGTGCGGTGCCTACACCCTGGTGAACCCTTGTTCGAGTTTTTCGTCTTTCGTGGATTGGCAAATACTACCCCCGATATTTCAGGGATTTCCTGCTGTATAATCAACCTCTGCCAAATGATCCAATTGAAATCGAGGCCATTTCGGGTTCATGTATGCTGGTCAGAGGCAGGGCTGTGAATGAAATCGGAATTATGGATGAATGCTATTTCATGCACTGCGAAGATCTCGACTGGAGCATGCGTTTTCGCCAGAAAGGCTGGAAGATCTTTTTTATCCCCGGTGCAAGAGTCGTTCACCATAAGGGCGTTTGCAGCAAATCTCGGCCGGTTTTTGTGGAATGGCACAAGCATAAAGGCATGCTGCGCTTTTACAATAAGTTTTTTCGTCATCAATATCCGTCACAATCGTGAATAAATGCGTATCGGCATAATCGGGGCAACAAGTTTTATCGGACAAAGTCTCCTGCCTTTGCTGTTGGCTGAGGCAGGTTGGGAAGTTGCGGCCTTTTCGCGTCAGGCACAAGACTTGCGGCGCCACAAGGAAACCAATCCGGTCGACTGGCAACTTCTTCACAAAGCCGAGCCTTCTCACGCCGGAGAGGTACATCCCCCGGATAAACAGATATCGCACTGGGTGTGTCTGGCGCCAATCTGGGTTTTACCGGAATACTTTTCAATGCTTTCGCTCTACGGCGTCAAGCATATTGTGGCGATTTCCTCGACGAGCCGCTTTACCAAATCTATTTCTTCAGATCCCACCGAGCAGGC